>ADBE01000023.1 GCA_000176735.1 Neisseria polysaccharea ATCC 43768
GGATTCCCTAACGGATTCCCTAACGGATTCCCTAACGGATTCCCTAACGGATTCCCTAACGGATTCCCTAACGGATTCCCTAACGGATTCCCTAACGGATTCCCTAACGGATTCCCTAACGGATTCCGATATTCAAAAACTTTTGAACATTTTTAGGAATCAAAAAATGAAAAAACTCCTTACTGCATTAACCGTGCTTGCCCTTCCCGCTGCCGCATTTGCCGCCGACAGCCAACCGGGTGTTTATGTACAAGGTGACGTGGGCGTTGCCTCTGTCTCCATTCACGCCGATGGTGAAACACTTAGAGGCAGCGATTTTATCCCTCGCGTTTCTGTCGGTTATGATACCGGCGATATGCGTATTGCCGCAGATTACTACCGCATCCGCGACAAAAATGATGATGTCACCGCCACACTCCAAGGCGCAGGCGTTGCCGTCATCAAAGACTTCAATACCAATTCCATCGTCAAACCTTATGTCGGCGCGCGTTTGGGTCTGAACCGTTTGAAAGCCGAAGACTATAAAAAACCAAAGTAAGCGTCGGCGCATTGGGCGGTGTCGGCTTTGAAGTCGCACCCAACGTAACTTTGGATTTGGGCTACCGCTTCAATTATTTGGGCAAGTTTGAAAATGCTAAAGTTTGGGATCACGAATATACCGCCGGTGTCCGTGTGAAATTCTAATCCCCGAAACCGGCATCCGCCGGCAAGCCGACCGCCGCCATTGCGGCGGTTTTCCGTTTCTGCAAAAATCAAAAACAAATGCCTGAAATCCCGTCATTCCCGCCGCTTTCCGTCATTCCCGCGCAGGCGGGAATCTAGGTCTGTCAGTGCAGAAACTTATCGGATAAAACGGTTTCTTTAGATTTTACGTTAGATTTTACGTTCTGGATTCCCACTTCCGTGGGAATGACGGAAAACCCGGATTCCCGCTTTCGCAGGAATGGCGATGGAAAGATTTCCGCCTATTCGGCAACCGTCAAACACCGCTTCCCAACTTTATCTTTGATGCGGCAGCCGGGCGGCGGACAGCGTGGCAGCGATAACAATCGACACGCCTAAAATGGATACGGGCGATAAATGTTCGCCCAAAATCAAAACCGCCAGCAGCACGCCGACGACGGGTTCGAGCGAAATCAACAGTCCCGACACGTTGGCAGGAACACGGCTCATCCCTTTGTTCCATAGCCAATAGGCGCACCAGCCGCATCCCAAGCCCAAATACAGCAGCGACAATACCATTCCGACGCTCCAGTCCACGGTATAACTTTGTGCCAGTGCAAGCGAAAACGGCAGGCACATCAACGAAGATGCGGCTATGGAAACGGATGTAACCGCCGGTGCGCCGATGCGGGCAACCAGCCTTTGCGTCGGACGCATGGCGGCACAAAATCCCGCGCCCGCCAACAACACCAGCAGGCAGCCGAACCAGTCGATTTCTCCGCCGGCTTCCGCCCCGCCCGCCATCAGCAGCGCGATGCCGGCAAATGCCGCCGCGCCGCATATCCAATGATGGGTTTCGGCTTTGTCGTTGAAGAAAAAGTGTCCGATAAAAACCATCATCAACGGCTCGAGTCCGACAATGACCGATGCACTGGCGGCGGAAGTGTATTTCAAGCCGACAAACTGGAGCAGCAGGGTCAGAACATAGTTGACAAACGCCGCAATCAGCAGGGGCTTCCATTCCTCGCGCGGAATCTTACCGATATGCCGGCGGCAGGCGGGCAGTGCCGGCAGCGCGGCAATCAACAGGCGCGCGCCGACCATCAGTGCGGGGTCGATGCCGCCATAGGCATATTTGGCGGCAATAAACGAGCTGCTCCAGATAATCAGGGCAAGGATTTGGTAAAACATTTAAAGTATCCGGATTAAAAATTGTTTGTGCGGCTGTCTCGGCACGCGGGACGGCACATCAGGCAACAGGCGGAAAGCGGCGGCTTCCGCAGCCGTTCGGATTCTACCGCCGCAGACGGCGGGCGGTTCGGGCGGTAAGGAACAGAGCGGCGGAACAAACCGCCTGCCGCGTTCAGACGGCATCCAAAACCCGGTGTTTCAAGGCGGGCAGGCGGTTGCGGACGCTGTTCAGGCGGTTGGCATCGATGTCTGCCGTAACGATGCCTTCGCCTTCGGGCAATACGTCCAACACGTCGCCCCACGGATCGACAATCATACTGTGTCCGAACGTGCGCCTGCCGTTTTCGTGCAATCCGCCCTGCGCCGCCGCGACAACATAACATTGGTTCTCCACCGCACGCGCGCGCAGCAGCAACTCCCAATGCGCCTTGCCCGTCGTGTGGGTAAATGCCGCCGGAAGCATCAATACGTCAAACGGCAGCTGGTGGCGGAAAAATTCGGGAAAGCGGACATCGTAACAAATACCTGCCGCCACCGGCACGCCCTCTGCCGACAAGTGCGGCACTTCCCACCCCGCGCGGATGGTATCGGCTTCGGCATAGCGTTCGCCCAAACCGGAAAAGCCGAAGAGGTGCATTTTGTGGTACAGACCCGTCCTTACGCCGTCCCGTCCGTACACCAACAGCGTATTCATCACTTTGCCCGCCTCGCGGCTTTGCAGCGGCACGGTTCCGCCAAACAGCACCACGCCGCACGCTTTCGCCGTTTCACTCAATGCCGTCTGAAAGCGTCCGCCGCCCAAAGGCTCGGCAAGCGTGAGTTTGCCGGTATCGTTTGCGCCCATCAGCACCCAATATTCGGGCAGCAGCACCCAATCCGCACCCTGCTCCGCCGCCCGTGCGACCAGGCGTTTCATGGCGGCGACGTTGGTTTCCGGCGACACGCCCGACACCATCTGCACGGCGGCAACTCTGATTTTGTCCATTCCTTTTCCTTTTTCCTGCCGACCTTGCGGCATATTCCGCCGATAGGCTACCATGACGATACTTTGCGAAAACCGTTTACACAAATGCCCATTTTGAACCATATTGCCCTCATCGGTGTAGGACTGATCGGCGGTTCGTTCGTTCTCGACCTCAAAAGGCAGGGACTCGTCCGCACCGTTACCGGTATCGACACCGACCGCGACAACCTCGAACGTGCATTGGAACGCGGCGTGATTGACCGGGCTTCCGCCGTCATCAACGCGGACAGTATCGGCGGTGCGGACTTGGTGCTGATTGCCACGCCCGTCGCCTCCGTCCCCGCCGTTTTGACCGCGCTGCGCCCCGTTTTGCCGGAACACACTTGGATTTCCGATGTCGGCAGCACCAAAATCTCCGTTATCGAGGCTTTCCGACGCTGCCTGCCCGACCGCCTGCACCGCTGCATTGCCGCCCACCCGATTGCCGGCTCCGACAAAAGCGGGGCAGATGCGGCGCAGTACGGGCTGTTCCAAAATAGAAAGCTCATCATCACGCCCCACGGCGGCGAAGATTCAGACGGCATCGCATTGGTAGAAAACCTGTGGCGCGCCGTCGGGGCGGAAATTTATACGATGGACGCGCAAAAACACGATGCGGTTTTTGCCGCCGTCTCCCATATGCCCCACCTTGCCGCCTTCGCCTATGTCCACCAGCTTTTCGACCACCCCGACGGAAAGGCGTATCTGAAATTTGCCGCCACGGGCTTTGAGGACTTTACCCGCATCGCTTCCGGCCACCCTGCCGTGTGGGCGGACATCTGCCTTGCCAACAGGGACAACCTGTTAGAGCTGGTTCGGGGCTTGGGCAGGCAGTTGGACACTTTGGAAACCATCCTGCTTAACCGGGACCGCCCCTCCCTGTACCGCTATTTTGAAGAAGCCAAAGCCACGCGCGACGGCCGGTCTGATGAGAATTGATGTTCAGACGGCATCGCGCCCAAACCGAAACCGCCGCAGACCGGGAATCTGCGGCGGTTTTACTCAACCGGGTCTGCCGTCGGAGCGCGGACGGATCAGCCAAGGAATATACTTCCACGCATACACCAAAAGCGCGAGTGCAAATAAAACCGAAGAGGTGCGTATGCTGTGCGTATAGGCGGTACCGGAAGAAAATACGGCAACCATGCGGACGGCGGTTGCCGCCATCATCAGCCAAAATGCGACCGGAACGGATTTGGGCGGCGGATAAATGGGATTGCCCGTATGACCGAGCGCGGTACGCGCCATCATGCCCAAAGTCAGCACGCCGATGCCGCCCACGCCGATCAGGTGCACGCCCAAATTGAGGAAGGCAGGTTTGAAATAAGACGCGCCGACCGCAATCAGCCCCAATCCGGTAAACAGATAACCGGCAAACAGAATCCACAGCATCGGCTCTTTCAACACAGGCTTATACCACCAACGGTAAACCTGTACGGTAAAAATCACACCTGCCGCAAAGGCAAAAACGGCAGACAACCAAGCCAACACACCGTGCGCCATCAGCATGGCAGTCAGCATGGGCAGCCACAGCGAAGCCTGCGCAACCCATTTCGGACTGGGAATCTGCGGCACGTTCAAACGTTTGGACGTGAAAAACGAAATAATCCTCATCCCAATCAGGCCGATAAAGCCCGACACCATAATCAGCCCCGACTGCAAACCGCCCAACAGCCCCTCAAAATTACCGTTGTGAAGCTGGACGTGAAACGCCGCATGCGTGCCGCCCAGCACAAATATTGCGAATACGGCGACATAGTTGCGTTGATTCTGTGAACGGATGACGGGCAAAGCCATGCAGACCGCGCCGTACCAGAAAAACAGCGTACCGAGTATGCCGCTTGCCGACGCACCCCAACCCGGGATAAAGGCGGCAATCCGCGCAGCCAGCCAAAAGATAGTCAAGCCGACCAGAACGCCGCCCCTCGTAGGCGGCTGCCCCGTCCAAGTGGCGACGGCGGTCAGCAGGAAGGCGATGACGACCAGTCCGGCATAACCCCAAATCATCTCATGCGCGTGCCAATAGAAACCGGACAGCTCGTGCGTTCCCGTGTAGCCGAAACCCCACAGCAATACAGACAATGCGCCGTACAGTGCCGCCAGCGAATAAAACGGGCGGAACGCCATTGCCCAGACGGGGTGCTTGGTAAATTTCATGTGTGTTCCTTATTTATCATTAATATATTTGCCGCAAAACGGAATCATGCCGGCAAAAACGGTTCAACGGCGGGAAACAGCTCGCGTTCTTCAAAGCGCGCGTGATCGCGCAGGGTTGTGGCAAAAGCGGTATTCCACGCCGCGTTACCGTATTCGGGGCTTGCCATCATCTGCCGCAGTTTGGCGTGATCGCCTTCAAAACGGGTTTTCAACTCAAGCGCGATATTTTGCCAAATTGGGGCAAACATGGTTTCTTCTTCACAGAAATGGATTTCCAGTTCGGCAAAATGCAGCTCGAGTTCGGCACGATGGTCTGCCCCGGGCGTCCGCAACAGACGCACGCACAGGGAAAGCGAGTGGTGGTGTTCGCGCGAAAGCCCGACAAGGGCGGAATGTCGTTTCAACGGTTTCATAAATTTAGGTTACAATAACAAATTATCAAACAGTAGCGCGGATGTTTCAGACGGCATACCGCCGCAGACAGGCTGCATTCTACCGCCCCGACGGACAGGGTTTCAACCATTAAGGTATTTTCCGTGAAACTTAAACCGTACCGATAAGAATAACGATCCATACCGAGAAAATCATGTATTTGACACAACATACGGACTACGGGCTGCGCGTCCTTATCTACACTGCCATCAACGACGATGCGCTGGTCAACATCAGTACCATCGCCGGAACTTACGGCATTTCCAAAAGCCATCTGATGAAGGTCGTTACCGCGCTGGTCAAAGGCGGCTTCCTCCACAGTGTGCGCGGAAAAGGCGGCGGCCTGCGGCTTGCCGCACCGCCCGACCGCATCAACATCGGCTCGGTTGTCCGCCACCTCGAACCGATGCAGCTGGTCGAGTGCATGGGCGAGAACAACGAATGCCTGATTACACCGTCCTGCCGTCTGACAGGCATACTCGGCGGTGCAATGAAGTCGTTTTTCACGTATCTGGACGGTTTTACGCTGCAAGACCTACTCAACAAGCCGACCTACGACCTGCTCTACGAACCGAGAATTCCGATTGTAACGCAACATTAAGGCTGCAAAAATGCCGTCTGAAACACAAACCGCCTCCGGAGGCAGTTCGGTTTCAGACGGCATTTCTTTATTCAGACCAAATTACAGCCCCGCGGCTGCTTTCAATGCGGCTATTTTGTCGGTGCGTTCCCAAGTGAACTCAGGTTCTTCGCGGCCGAAATGTCCGTAAGCGGCGGATTTTCCGTAAATCGGGCGCAAGAGGTCGAGCATTTGGACGATGCCTTTGGGGCGCAGGTCGAAATGTTCGCGAACCAGCGCAATCAGTTTTTCCTCGCTGATTTTGCCCGTACCGAAAGTGTCGATGGAAATCGAAGTCGGTTCGGCAACGCCGATGGCGTAGGAAACTTGGATTTGGCATTGGGTTGCCAAGCCTGCGGCGACGATGTTTTTCGCCACATAACGGCAGGCGTAGGCGGCGGAACGGTCCACTTTGGACGGGTCTTTACCGGAAAACGCGCCGCCGCCGTGCGGAGCCGCGCCGCCGTAGGTATCAACGATGATTTTACGACCGGTCAAACCGCAGTCGCCTTGCGGGCCGCCGATGACGAAACGACCGGTCGGGTTGATCAGGTATTTGGTTTCGGCAGTCAGCATTTCAGACGGCAGGACGGGCTTGATAATCTGCTCAATCACGGCTTTGCTCAGTTCTTCATGGCTGATGGCAGGATCATGCTGGGTGGACAGGACGACAGTATCGATGCGTTTTACTTTGCCGGTTTCGCTGTCGTAAACCACGGTCAGCTGCGCTTTTGCGTCGGGACGCAGCCAAGGCAGGCGGCCGTCTTTACGCAATTCACTTTGACGCTGCATCAGGCGGTGGCTGTAATAGATGGCAAACGGCATCAGGGTCGGGGTTTCGTCGCAGGCGTAACCGAACATCAAGCCTTGGTCGCCCGCGCCTTGGTTCAGGTCGATGCCTTCGCCTTCATTCACGCCTTGGGCGATGTCCGGAGATTGTTGGTCGTAGTACACGCCGACTGCGCAGCCGTTGGCATCAAAACCCAGCTCGGACGAGTTGTAGCCGATGCGTTTGATGGTTTCGCGTGCGACTTTGATGTAGTCCACTTGGGCAGTAGTGGTGATTTCACCTGCCAATACGCACAAGCCTGTGTTGACCAAGGTTTCCGCCGCGACGCGAGCTTTGGGGTCTTGAGCCAAGATGGCATCCAAAATCGCATCGGACACTTGGTCGGCCACTTTGTCCGGATGGCCTTCGGATACCGATTCGGAAGTAAACAGATATTCGCTCATTGAAATTTTCCTTGAAAAACAAACCATCTTCTTCAGACGGCATATTGTATGAACATAATGTCAAACAACGGGAAATATAGCAAAATTTCCCTATTCGTGCCATCCAGTTGAGAAACATTCCCATTTGAATGGTATAGTGGATTAACAAAAATCAGGATAAGGCGACGAAGCCGCAGACAGTACAAATAGTACGGAACCGATTCACTTGGTACTTCAGCACCTTAGAGAATCGTTCTCTTTGAGCTAAGGCGAGGCAACGCCGTACTGGTTTTTGTTAATCCACTATACTTTGGAATCTCTGCTCGTACGTTTCGTACAGGCAAAAAAATTCCCGCATCAAGCGGGTTTGGATTGCTCTGGTGAGCCACATCGGCTTTTCAACCGTCCACCTTACTTTTCCTTTTGAAAAGCAGGTTGGCATGGAATTCCCAACTCTTAATGCAGCGCGGATGGTAGCAGAAAAGCCTTTCCGCCGCAATACTTCCCTTTTTCAGACGGCATGTTTCGTTTACAATTCGGGCTGTTTCCCCCTTTGCGAACCGCCATGCACATCCTGTTGACCGCCCTGCTCAAATGCCTTTCCCTGCTGCCCCTGCCCTCACTGCACAAACTGGGCGTTTTCCTCGGGCATCTGGCGTTTTACCTTTTAAAGGAAGACCGCGCGCGCATCGTCGCCAATATGCGGCAGGCGGGTTTGAACCCCGACACGCAGACGGTCAAAGCCGTTTTTGCGGAAACGGCAAAAGGCGGTTTGGAACTCGCCCCCGCGTTTTTCAAAAAACCGGAAGACATAGAAACAATGTTCAAAGCGGTACACGGCTGGGAACACGTGCAGCAGGCTTTGGACAAGGGCGAAGGGCTGCTGTTTATCACGCCGCACATCGGCAGCTACGATTTGGGCGGACGCTACATCAGCCAGCAGCTTCCGTTCCCGCTGACCGCCATGTACAAACCGCCGAAAATTAAAGCAATAGACAAAGTGATGCAGGCAGGCAGGGTTCGCGGCAAAGGCAAAACCGCGCCTACCAGCATACAAGGGGTCAAACAAATCATCAAAGCCCTGCGTTCGGGCGAAGCAACCATCGTCCTGCCCGACCACGTCCCCTCCCCTCAAGAAGGCGGGGAAGGCGTATGGGCGGACTTTTTCGGAAAACCTGCCTATACCATGACGCTGGCGGCAAAATTGGCACACGTCAAAGGCGTAAGTACGCTGTTTTTCTGCAGCGAACGCCTGCCTGACGGGCAGGGTTTCGATTTGCACATCCGCCCCGTCCAAGGGGAATTGAACGGCGACAAAGCCCACGATGCCGCCGTATTCAACCGCAATACCGAATATTGGATACGCCGCTTTCCTACCCAGTATCTGTTCATGTACAACCGCTATAAAACGCCGTAACGAAAATAAAAATGCCGTCTGAACAATTTCAGACGGCATTTTGTCATTTGACGATTTCGGACAACGGCCAGCGCGGACGGACATTGAACGCACCGACCTCCCTGCCCTTGCCCAGGTGCATCGCACCGGCAAAGGCAATCATGGCACCGTTGTCCGTGCAATATGCCATCGGCGGGAAAAACACGCTGACTTTTTCGGACGGATGTTTCGGCTTGCCTTTGGGGGTCGGGATTTGCACCGTCATGTTGCCGAAAGTTTCGCGGAGTTTGCGGTTTGCACCGACCCCGCCGGCAACCACTACGGTTCTGAACCCTGTCTGCAACAGGGCTTTTTCACTTTTGCCTCCAACACATCTACCACCGCATCTTGAAACGCACGGCAGATGTCGTTGCGGGTCTGCTCGGGAATGGTTTCCGAACCGTTTGCCTCACGCACTTTTTCAACGGCAGTCAAAACAGCGGTTTTCAAACCTGAAAAACTCATCTGCAAATCGTCGGAATGAATCATCGGGCGCGGAAAAACAAACGCTTCGGGCCTGCCCGATTCCGCAAGTTCCGACAGTTTCGCACCGCCCGGATACGGCAAGCCCAACAGTTTCGCCGTTTTGTCGAATGCCTCGCCCGCCGCATCATCGACGCTCTCGCCCAAAAGCTCGTAGTCGCCTATGCCCCTGACCGCCATAATCTGCGTATGCCCGCCCGAAACCAACAGCGCGACAAAAGGAAAGTCGGGTTTTTCCTCCGCCAACAGCGGCGACAGCAGATGTCCTTCCAAATGATGGACGGGAATAACAGGCTTGTCCAACGCTAAAGCCAGCGCGTTGGCGTAGCTCGAACCCGCCAGCAGCGCACCGCCCAAACCGGGCCCCTGCGTAAAGGCAACCGCGTCAATGTCGCCATACGATGCGCCCGCCTGCGCCAAACAGCCTTCAGTCAACGGAACAAGGCGGCGGATATGGTCGCGGCTTGCTAATTCCGGCACAACCCCGCCGTATTCGGCGTGCATTGCCATTTGAGTGTGCAGGCAGTGCGCCCGCAATCCGCGTTCCGTATCGTAAAGCGCAACGCCTGTTTCGTCGCAAGAAGACTCGATTCCTAATACCAACATGGTCTGATGCCGTTAAAAACTGAAAAACATATTCTAGCGGATTTCGGCACGACTGCCGTATCCCAAAAACGGAACATGCCGTCTGAAGCCCTTCAGACGGCATCGTTGCACCGTATCAAAGCGTTCCGTAAGAATGCAGCCCGCTCAAAAACATATTCACGCCGATAAAGGCAAATGCGGTTACGAACAAACCGATAATCGCCCACCACGCCAGCACTTTGCCGCGCCAACCGGCAACCAGCCGCAAATGCAGCCAAACGGCGTAATTGAGCCAGACGATGAACGCCCACGTCTCTTTCGGGTCCCAACTCCAATAGCGTCCCCAAGCATCTGCCGCCCACAGCGCACCCAAAATGGTCGCAATGGTGAAAAACAGAAAACCGACGGCAATCGCCTTATACATCACCTCGTCGATCAATGCCGACGGCGGCAGCCACAGTTTTCCGCCTTTTTCTTCCGCACGCAGGGAAACCAGTTCGGCAATACCGAGCATCGCGGAAATGCAAAACGCGCCGTAACCAATAAAGTTTGCCGGAACGTGGATTTTCATCCACCAGGACTGGAGCGCGGGAATCAGCGGCTGGATGGTATGCGCCTCACGCGACACGCTGTACCACAAGACAAATCCAACCACGACCGCCATAAAACCGAACACAAAGCCGCCCAATTTCTGTACGGCGAATTTGCCCTCGTAATACAAATACATCAGCGCGGTAATGACCAAAAACAGAATGAACACTTCATACAGGTTGGAAACCGGAATATGCCCCGCATCGGGACGGAGCAGATAGCTTTCGTGCCAACGTACCAGCAAACCAGTAAAGCCTGCTACGGCAGACACCCATGCAAACACGGTTCCCATACCCAACAGCGTGTTGGTCGGCACATTTTTTACGCTTGCCAAAACCGCGCCCGAAATATAGGCGAACAGGGCGAAAAAGACAAAGGCGCACTGCCACATAATCGCCGATTGGCTGCTGAGGAAATACCGCAACAGGAAAATCTCTGCCGATTTGATGTTGCCGCCATACAGACCGACGGCGGCATAGGCAAGCAATACGCTTAAAGGAACAAACCAGCGCATCGGTTTGAAAAACCAACCCAAAAACACGGCAATACCGGCACTCGCCCACAACATGACCGTTTCGTAAATGTCCATATGCATACCGGAACGGGTCTGTACGAAAACCGTACCCGAAAAAACCAGCGCGGCAAACACCCAATCCCAGATATTCAAATTACGGATAAAAGACTTTCGGACCAGCAGTTCGTGTTCAGGAAGGGTTTTATAGTGTTCAGTCATGATTCAAGTCCTTGCCGAGCCGTTGCAGACTCTCGACATGTTTTGGAAATTCCTTCTGCAAATCCCGTTCGCTGCGGGCAGAAGACATGGCAAAACGGATTTTGCCGTCTGAAAACAATATCCATGCCCGTTTTTCGCGCACATAAAACATAAATACCGTACCCAAAACCAACAATACCGAGCCGAGATAGACCAAAAGCGCACCCGGGGAACGGGTCATCTGCAAACCTGAAGAGCGCACTTCCGAAAACCCGTCAAGTTGCAGCAGCATAGGCGCGGGATATTCCGTCAGCCCCGTATAGGCATCCATACTGTGCAGCAGGAAACGGTTTCGCGCTTCATCCTGCTGCCATTCGGGCAATCCGTATCGGCGGATGGTTTCATCCAAAGCTGCGTTCATCACGCCGTAAAGCATTTCGTAGAAATAGCCCTGCATCTTATCCTGCTGCTCTTTCGGGATATTGGACGTAATAAATTCGTCCAATCCCAAATAGCCTTTTTGTGCAAAGATGTTCAGCGTGTTTTCCGCAGCCAGCATGAATTGTTCGCGGATTTCGGCAGGTGCGTCTTTGGTTGCGTCGGCAACCAGACGTTTGCGCCCTTCCCCATCTTTCAAAAACTCGCGCAATGCCATAAAAGTGTCCGCTTTCCCTTGTTTGTCCAAAGGAATACGCAGCCAACGGTATTGCTGTTGCAAACCGCTGCGCGTGCCGGTAATCCAAAAATAATCCTGTTCCTGCAAAACCGGCAGCATATAGTTTTTATATTCGACTGCCTGCCCTGCCGCATCACGAATGCGGTAAACAATGGAAGGACCGATATTGGTGTATTTCTTACCTTCCTGAGAGACGGTACGGACATCATTCAGCGTGGATTTCAGACTTTTTTCCCGTTCCGCACCCTCGCTCATGTCCTCCACATTCATAGAGGTAAACTGATCGAACTCAAGACGATATTTGTGTTTGCCAATTTCCAACGGAAACTGGCGCATGGAAGTTGCCTTCAACACGACAGGTTCGCGCGAAGCATCACCCAAATTCCACGCCTTGAATGTCAAATCCGAACCGCCGTCGGCAAAACTCGCCTGATAAATCGTGATGCCGTGCAAGGTCAAAGGATGGTTCACGCGGATGGTGCGCTCGAGTTTCTCACCGGTTGCCTTGTCCGTTACTTCAATATCACTGGCAAAATCGCGCGGCATACCCGTATTGTAAAAATCGATATGGAATTTTTTCAGTTTGACTTCAAAAGGCAAGTCCTGAACCAACATCCCGTTGTCGGCATTCAGGAAAACCACATCCGCACTTTGCCCCTCGGAAATATTGACGTTGCCCCTAAATGAGAGATTGGACGCACCCAAAATACTTTCGGGCTTGAAATCCTTGGCATAAACCGCCTGATTGTCCGGAACAATCCGACCGGTCAGCATACCCAGTTTCAACAGCAGGTTACTGTCTATCAGCCCGCCCAAACAAATGACAATCAAAGCAATATGGGCAAAGATATAGCCCCATTTGTTCATCGTGCCTTTTTTAGCTGCAATCAAAACCGAACCGTCTTCACGGTTAATGGTTTTTCCCTGAAAACCCTGCACCTCCAGATAACGTTTGGCAACTTCGGGGGCAATTTTTACATCCAACAGCGAAGAGTGGCGCATCGCCGCCAGAGATTTTTCTTTAACCTTTTCTCGAAAAGACTTCATTTCGCGCCAGAACGGCGGCACATTGCGAATCAGGCACAAACTGGTCGAGATGACCAAAAAGAGCATAATGACAACGAACCATGCCGAAGCATAGACATCATACAGTCCCAGAAAACCAAAAATCTGCACCCAAAACGGTCCGAATTTGACCAGATAATCCGTCTGCGGCTGGTTTTGCTGTAACACCGTGCCGATAACCGATGCAATACCCAGCAGACTGAGCAAGGCGACCGCAAAACGCATCGAACTGAAAAAAGCGAACCACGGATGTAAAAGAAGCGGGGTAGATCTACGGGATTTACTCATTGTGTGTTTCTTCCGCAATCAGGAATATAGAAGACGGAATCGGACAATAAAGGACACTCTGCTCCGATTCTACTGTCTTGATGCCTTTTATTTCAAGACAATGAAGACAGCCTGCATCGATTCCAACGGTTGCAATTGAAAAAACTTATCGCAGAATTGTCTGAAGCCGTCTGAAAACTTTTCAGACGGCCTCTAAAACAGACTATTGCGGAATTAACGCAAACCTTGGATAAAGTTGGCGACCGCTTTCAAATCTTCTTCAGACATACGGTTTGCAATATCTTCCATGATGGTATTTTTACGCTGACCGGACTTGTAGGCATTCATCTGTTCAACAATATATGCCTGATGCTGGCCGCCCAAACGCGGATAAGCCTGAATTTCGCTTCCGCCTCCCGGCATACCCGCACCGCTCGGACCGTGGCAGGACATACACGCCGGTAATTTTTTATCGCTCAAACCGCCGCGATAGATTTTCGCGCCCAATTCGGGATTTTCCTTAGGATTGGCTTCGCCGGATTTGGGCTGCTGTTTGGCATAGAATGCGGATACATTCAAAATATCCTGATCGCTCAAATTCATTACCATCGGCTTCATCACAGCTGCCGAACCGTGGGTACGTTTGCCGTCGCGGATACCGATAGTTTGATGATAGATGTAAGCAGTATGCTGTGCCGCCAAACGCGGATACATCGCAATGCCGCTGTTACCGTCTGCTGCATGGCAAGCCGCACAAACCGTTGCGGCAACCTGTTTGCCTTTTTCCACGTCTGCTTTGGGAGATGCGGAAACCGCACCGGCAGCCAAAACAAAGGCCAATAAAGTCAATCGTTTCATGGAGTGCTCCTGATTACAGCATTGGATAACGCAACAATGCTCTTTTTATATTCAAATACGGGATTTTTAATCCGATTAAAACCGATAATTCTGTAAACGTGTTATTCTATACTAAATTTACATTAAATTACTACTCTGTTTCATATAAAACCAACCGCATATTTTTGCTGTCGGTCAAACGGCGGCAGAAAACAAGGATATGCCTATGAATCTTTTTCAAAACGCCAAGTTCTTCACAACAGTCAACCACCTTAAAGACCTGCCGGACACACCGCTCGAAATTGCCTTTGTCGGCAGGAGCAATGCCGGAAAATCCAGCGCCATCAATACCCTGACCAACCATGTCCGTCTTGCCTACGTTTCAAAAACACCAGGACGGACGCAGCATATCAACTTTTTTGAGCTGCAGAACGGCAATTTTATGGTCGATTTGCCCGGCTACGGTTATGCCCAAGTCCCCGAAGCAGTACGCGCACATTGGGTCAAGCTGCTCGGCGACTATCTGCAACAGCGCAAACAGCTTATCGGTCTGATTCTGATTATGGATGCCCGCCATCCTCTAAAAGAACTCGACATTCGTATGCTGGACTTTTTCCACACGACCGGCAGACCGGTTCACATCCTTCTGTCAAAAGCCGACAAATTATCCAAAAACGAACAGATAAAAACCCTGTCCCAAGTCAAAAAACTGCTCAAACCTTATTCCGACAGGCAAAACATCAGCGTACAGCTGTTTTCCAGCCTGAAAAAACAAGGTATTGACGAGACCAACCGAACTGTCGGAAGCTGGTTTGACGCAGCAGATGCCGCCGCCTCTCTAGAGGAAAACTGACCCCAATTATACGGAAACCGTATTCCCCCCCACTTGACCGACCGCAAACATTTAAAAAATTGCCACTGCCAAATCTAAAATGCCGTCTGAAAGACTTTTCAGACGGCATTTTGCGGAGTCTTTAAAACAGGGAATCCAACTGCTGCTGTTTGGAATCCGTATTGCTCGGAAGTGCCGGCGTTTCCTGTACGTCCTGACGCGTTTCGTCAGACCTTCCCTGCTGTTCGTTTTCTACTGCCGCTTCATCATCTTCTTTTGCCCGTCGGGAAGGTTGCGGCGCAATACCGCTGTTGTCCAGCATCAAGCCCGGATCGGTTACCATACGTTCCTTCATATAGTATTCGCCATTGCTGCTGACCACACCTTCAGGCATTTTCATCCCCTTGCCCTGCTTTCCTTTCAACGCAAAACGCATGTAGTCCACCCAAACCGGCACCGCAATCGTACCGCCGTAGCCGGCACGCCCCATACTCTTAGGTTTGTCGAAGCCGATATATACGGCAGTAACCACATCAGGGTTAAAACCGACAAACCACGCATCCTTATTATCATTGGTCGTACCCGTTTTACCGGCAATATCCGTTCTTCCCAACGCAGCTGCCCCCCTTGCCGTACCGACACGGACCACATCCTGCATAATCTTATACATAATATAGGCATTGCGCGGATCGATTGCCTGAGGCGCATTTTGCCCGGCCACCAAAGGTTGCATTTGGGCGCGCAACCTGCCGTCTCTGTCATAAATCTTATCGATCACGTGCGAAGAAACCCTATATCCGCCGTTCGCAAATACGCTATATGCCTCTGCCACTTTCAACGGCGTTGTCTCGCCCGTACCTAAAGCCATAGACAGGCTTGCCGGCAGCTCGGACGGTCTGAAGCCGAAACGCCGGATATACTGTTGCGCGTAACCGACACCGATAGACATCAAAATACGGATGGAAACCATATTCTTGGAAGCCGTCAGAGCCTGCCTTAAAGTGATATATCCCGAATATCTGCCGTCTGAATTTTTAGGTGTCCACACCGAACCGTTCGGCCCTTTCCCCGGCAGGGAAATCGGCGCATCGTTAACCATTGTGGACGCGGTCATCCCCTTAGATAATGCCGCCGAATAGACAAACGGCTTAAAGGTCGAACCCGGCTGCCGCATTGCCTGAACGGCACGATTGAATGTTTTGCTGTGAAAATCATAACCGCCGACCAGCGCGCGCACAGCCCCGGTTTTTGCATCCAACGAAACCAAAGCCCCCTGCAGCAACGGCTCTTGAACTACCGCCCAACGCCCGCCGTTGTTTTTGACACGGATGACCGCGCCCCTGCGGATACGGTCCTCCCCCATTTTCTCATTATCGACCGCGCGGGCCGCAAAACCCAAGGCGCGCCTGTCAAGCGTAACCCGCCTGCCGCCGGGCAGCTGCATGACGACATTTTTCTTTTTGGTAACATCCAACACAACGGCGGGAACCATTTTATCGACGGTATAAAGTCCCGAAAGATACTGGCTGACAGTCTCTTCGACATCTTCACTCTTACTCAAATCGATATAGTTTTCCGCACCACGATAACTGCTGCCGCGATCAAAATTCCGCAACGCTTTACGCAACGCCTCTGTTGCTACTTTCTGATGATCGGTACGTACAGTCGTATAAACCTTAAAACCCTGCGTATAAGCGTCTTCACCATACTTTTCATACAATTCCTGACGCACCATTTCTGCAACATATAGAGCACTCTGATCAATTTTCTGGACAAACCGCTCATAATGCAGTTCCTCACTCAACGCCTGATCGCGCTGTTGCACGGTAATCATCTTTTCCTCAAGCATGTTGTTCAAAATATACTTTTGACGCAACTTGGCTCGTTCTGGATTAACAATCGGATTATAGGCAGATGGAGCCTTAGGCAGTCCCGCAAGCATGGCGGCTTCCGCCAAAGTTAAATCTTGGACATTCTTATTGAAATAGATTTGCGCGGCAGATGCAAAACCATAGGCGCGCTGACCGAGGTAAATCTGATTGAAATACAACTCGAGGATTTTATCTTTGCTTAAAGACTGCTCGATTTTATAGGCAAGCAACGCCTCATTGAATTTTCGTGTGAACGTTTTTTCACTGCTCAAATAAAAATTTTTCGCCACCTGCTGTGTAATCGTACTCGCACCCGACTGCATGCTGCCGGACACGACATTGCCGACGGCAGCGCGGGCAACGCCCCAAACATCTACCCCCCAATGCCGGTAAAAGCGTTTATCCTCGGCGGCGATAACCGCATTCCGCAACACCTCGGGGAAATCACCGATTTTTGTAAATTCGCGCCGCTGCTCCCCATACATACCGATGACTTCTCCATCCGCCGAATAAATAGTCAACGGCATTTTAGGCTGGTAATGCTGCAAAGAATCCAAAGACGGCAGTTTCGGATACGTTACCAAAATAGCAATGGCAACCAGACCCACTCCAAATACACAAAACCCAAAAACCAAACCAAAACAAGTCGTTATAATCTTTTTAATCATAGCTGAAATGATAATTTACCATTATTGGTATTAAATAAAGTAAAATAGCAGCCGATTTCTACAAAGCACGGTTTCAATGTGCAAAGAACAAGAAATCCATTACGGATACCGAAACGGTTACTCACTGTACAAATAAAGCAGGAACTTTCATCATGCGCTTGTTTAAAAGCTTGAAAACCCTAAAAAAACAGATGCCAAGCTCCCTAAAAAATCTTCGGGACTCAATAACCGCGCGGCAATCGGCATCGATATCGACCAGCATTCCATTAAAATGGTCCAATTGTCAGGACGTAGTTTAAACCAAATTCAATTGGAAAAATACGTCATTGCCAAATTACCAAAGAATATCGTTCAAGGCAATAAAGTCCAAAATTACGATCAACTTGTTACATATTTACAACAAGCCTATGCCGAACTGGGTACCTCGTGCAAAAACATCATCGCGTCCGTCCCGCAAAATCTGGCAACCATCGAACAATTGACCTACACGGCCAAAGATGCAGAATTGGACCTGCAGGGGTTCGTGGAGTCCTCCATCTCCGAAGTCAGCTCGATATCGCTCGAAGAAGCCAATTACGACTATCAGGTCTTGTCCCAATCGGCCGCCGGAGAAGCTATTTTGGCCGTCGCATCGAGAAAGGATGAAATCGAACCCCTGATTGACGCATTCAACGCCGCCGGTATGAAATTATCCGCGCTTGATGTGGACATTTTCGGACAATACAACGCCTACGCGCTGTGGATAAACCATTTCGCCCCCGAGCTTGCGGCTGAAAAAGTCGCCATTTTCGGCGTATATGCCGCACAGACCTACGCCCTGGTCATCCAAGACGGAAAAATCCTATATAAACAGGAAACCTCCGTCAGCGAAGAACAGCTCAACCAACTCATCCAGCGCACCTATCAGGTAACAGAAGAAAAAGCGGAAGAAATCATCAACTCCCCGCAAAAACCTTCCGATTACCAAGAAAGCGTGGCAAACTATTTCAACCAGCAGATTACCCAAGAAATACAAAGGGTCTTGCAGTTTTATTACACCACGCAGACCGCAGACGATATGACCGACATCAAGCATATCCTGCTGACCGGGGAAGCGGTGCGCCAGGAAGGCATCGCCCAAACCGTCGCCTCGCAAACCAATGCAGATGTACAATGCATCCATCCCGCGCGTTATTTTGCGGACGACCTCAAAACAGACAAACAACAATTCGAACTTGATGCGCCGACACTGACCAGGGCGTTCGGTTTGGCGGTACGGGGATTATAATTATGAACAATTTAATCAAAATCAACCTCCTCCCCTACAGGGAAGAGATGAACAAGCGCAAACAGCAGCAATTTAAAACGCTGATGTACGGTGCCGTGCTGACGGGCGTTGCCGCCGTTGCGGCAACCTACCTGTTTATCGACAATATGATCAATAACCAGTCGGAAAGAAACACACTGCTGGAAACCTCCATCGCACACTTGGATACCGAGCTGTCGGAAATACAAAAGCTTAAACAGGAAAAAGATGCCTTCCTGATTAAGAAAAACAAAATTGAGGAACTTCAGCTCAAACGCCTCCAAGCCGCAAAAATCCTCGACAGCCTGAATGAGGCCGTCCCCGAAAGCACCTACCTGACCTCGCTGGATGCCGTTACCGCCGACTCTTACCGGTTAAACGGCAGGACATCCAGCGACAACCGCGTTGCCACCATGATGAGGGCGATGCCCAATACCGGCATATTCAAGCAACCCGAATTGTTAAGCATCAAGAAAAACAATTCGTATCAAGAATTTACCCTTCAGGCAACATTACAACCTATCGTAAAGGCGGCCGAATCCAAAGAGAATCCGGCTTCGGGAAACGCACAGGAGGCAAACTGAATGGCTTCTAAATCATCTAAAACCAACTTGGATCTCAACAACCTTCACCTGCTCAACCTTCCTGCCAGGCTTTTTATCGCCCTGCTGGTCGTTGCCGCCATACTGGGACTCGGTTATGCCGGATTGTTCAAAAGCCAGATGGAATCCCTTGAGGAATATGAAGCAAAAGAAACCGAACTGAAAAACACCTACAAACAGAAAAGTATCGACGCGGTCAGTTTGGACAACCTGAAAGAAGAGCTTGCCGCCACCCGATCCGCCTTCAACATTATGCTGAAACAGCTTCCGACCGATTCCGAAATTCCCAATCTGGTTCAAGAGCTTCATCAGGCAGGCTCAAGCAACGGTCTGCGCTTGGACAGCGTCATACCGCAGCCGCCTGTTGACGACGGCCCGATACAAAGGCTGCCCTATTCCATTTCCATTACCGGAAACTACAATCAAATCAGCCAGTTCACGCGCGATGTTGGTAGCCTTTCGCGGATTATTACCCTTGAATCGCTCAAAATCACCCAATCCGCCGAAAACGGAGGGGGGGCGGACGGCAAAAGCAACATCCTGAACCTCAGTGCCATTGCCACTACCTATAAGGCAAAATCCATAGAAGAACTTGCCGCACAACAGCAGGCTGCAGAAGCGGCACAAAATGCCGAACAAAAATAACTTATGTTAGGGAAACCATGAAATATTACGCCTTATTCATTAGCCTTGCCGCCCTATCCGCCTGTTCCCAAGATGCTGAAGACCTGAACGGGTGGATGGCTCAGACACAGCAGGAAGCCAAAGCAGGAATCATACCTTTCCAAGCACCGACCCTGCCGGTCGCACCAGTATACAGCCCCCCGCAGCCGACAGGGTTCAACGCTTTCGATTTCCACCGAATGGAAGCTGCCAAAAAAGGGGGTAACGCCCCCGACACCAAGCGTATTAAAGAAACGCTGGAAAAATTCAGCTTGGAAAACATACGCTATGTCGGCATTGTGAAGTCCGGTCAGAAAGTATCCGGCTTCGTTGAAGCCGACGGTTATGTCTACACAGTCGGCATCGGCAACTATTTGGGACAAAATTACGGTAAAATCCAAAGCATTACCGACGACAGCATCGTTTTGAACGAATTAATCGAAGACGGTACGGGCAACTGGGTTTCCCGCAGGGCGGAACTGCCTCTGAACGCTTCCGACAAAAACACCGAACAAGCGGCAGCACCCGCCGCAGAACAAAATTAAGAAGGGGATTAATCCATATGAATACCAAACTGACAAAAATCATTTCCGGCCTGTTTGTCGCAACCGCCGCCTTTCAGACGGCATCGGCAGGAAACATTACAGACATCAAAGTTTCCTCCCTGCCTAACAAACAGAAAATCGTCAAAGTCAGCTTTGACAAAGAGGTTGTCAACCCGACTGGCTTCATCACTTCGTCGCCCGCGCGCATCGCCTTGGACTTTGAACAAACCGGCATTTCCATGAATCAACAGGTACTCGAGTATGCCGACCCTCTGTTGAGCAAAATCAGTGCCGCACAGAACAGCAGCCGTGCGCGTCTGGTTCTGAATCTGAACAAACCGGGTCAATACAATACCGAAGTACGCGGAAATGAAGTTTGGATTCTCATCAACGAATCGGACGATACCGTGTCCGCCCCCGCCCGCCCCGCCGTAAAAGCCGCGCCTGCCGCACAGGCTGCCGCACCAGCAAAACAACAAGCCGCCGTACCGTTTACCGAGTCCGTAGTATCCGTATCCGCTCCGTTCAGCCCCGCAACACAACAAACGGCGGCTGTACAGGCAAAACAAACCAATATCGATTTCCGCAAAGACGGTAAAAATGCCGGCATTATCGAATTGGCGGCATTGGGCTTTGCCGGGCAGCCCGACATCAGCCAACAGCG
>ADBE01000022.1 GCA_000176735.1 Neisseria polysaccharea ATCC 43768
TTAATATATAAACTAATTTTGTATTTTTATCTATTAAAATTGATATATATATATAAATAACTATTTTTATTTTTCATTTCGCAGCTTTCCGGCTTGGCGGGCGACAGAAAATCTTTGCATTTCCCAGTAAAATCCACTACATTCACGATAACATATTACAAGCCCCTGAAGCAGTGTCGGAAGCCATACTTGCAACGCATTCCAACCCCGAAACAGCGTGCTCGGACACACACCATTGCCGGTTTCCCCCTGCTTTTGCGATTCAGGCGTTTGTAGTACGGCAAATAACCATAAGGGCAGAAGATGCCTGTTTTTTAGGAGTAAACCATGGCTGAAGCGACAGACGTTGTCTTGGTGGGCGGCGGCATTATGAGCGCGACTTTGGGCGTTTTGCTCAAAGAACTCGAACCGTCTTGGGAAATCACCCTGATTGAACGCTTGGAAGACGTGGCGTTGGAATCGTCAAACGCGTGGAACAACGCCGGTACGGGGCATTCCGCGCTGTGCGAATTGAACTATGCGCCGCTGGGTGCAAATGGGATTATCGATCCGACGCGTGCCCTCAATATTGCCGAACAGTTTCATGTCAGCCGTCAGTTTTGGGCGACGCTGGTTGCGGAAGGCAAGTTGGAAGATAATTCTTTCGTCAATGCCGTGCCACATATGTCTTTGGTGATGAATGAAGACCACTGCCGTTACCTGCAAAAACGTTATGACGCGTTTAAAACCCAAAAACTTTTTGAAAATATGGAATTTTCCACCGATCGGAACAAAATTTCCGATTGGGCTCCGCTGATTATGCGCGGCCGGGACGAAAACCAACCCGTCGCCGCCAACTACTCCGCCGAAGGTACGGATGTCGATTTCGGACGGCTGACGCGCCAGATGGTGAAATATTTGCAGGGCAAGGGCGTAAAAACCGAGTTCAACCGCCACGTTGAAGACATCAAACGCGAATCCGACGGCGCGTGGGTGCTCAAAACCGCCGATACCCGCAACCCCGACTGGCAGCTCACCCTCCGCACCCGCTTCCTCTTCCTCGGCGCGGGCGGCGGCGCACTGACCCTGCTGCAAAAATCCGGCATCCCCGAAGGCAAAGGCTACGGCGGCTTCCCCGTGTCCGGCCTGTTCTTCCGCAACAGCAACCCCGAAACCGCCGAACAACACAACGCCAAAGTGTACGGGCAGGCCTCCGTCGGCGCGCCGCCGATGTCCGTCCCGCACCTCGACACACGCAACGTGGACGGCAAACGCCACCTTATGTTCGGCCCTTACGCAGGCTTCCGTTCCAACTTCCTCAAGCAAGGCTCGCTTATGGATTTGCCGCTGTCCATCCATATGGACAACCTCTATCCTATGCTGCGCGCCGGCTGGGCGAATATGCCGCTGACTAAATACCTGCTGGGCGAATTGCGTAAAACCAAAGAAGAACGCTTCGCCTCCCTGCTGGAATACTACCCCGAGGCAAACCCCGACGACTGGGAACTCATCACCGCAGGGCAACGCGTCCAAATCATTAAAAAAGACTCCGAAAAAGGCGGCGTGCTCCAGTTTGGTACGGAGATTGTCGCCCACGCCGACGGCTCGCTCGCCGCATTGCTGGGCGCGTCGCCGGGCGCATCGACCGCCGTGCCGCTGATGATCCGGCTGATGCACCAATGCTTCCCCGAGCGCGCCCCGTCTTGGGAAGGCCGTCTGAAAGAGCTGGTACCGGGTTACGGCATCAAGTTGAACGAAAACCCCGAAAGGGCGGATGAAATTATCGCCTATACCGCGAAAGTGTTGGATATTTAAGCCGAATCTTTCAAGAAAAGCCGTACCCCCATATGGTGTTGATGCCGTCCCTGCCAGTTATGCCCTTCATCCGGCAGGGCAGGTTTTGATACACGGGGCAGGTAATCGTTTTTTCCCTTTTGCGAATAATGGAACGGTCAAAAAAAAACAGCGTTTTCATTTCTGAAAACGCTGTTTTTTGTTGCCTGATTAACGTGGGGAACAGTCTTTGAAGACGATTTGGTTGTCAGGTGCGGTAATCATAATGGGCTGTTTGCGGTAGGATTTGCCATCCATCACGCCGGTACCCAAAACATAACCGCCTTCTTTGCCGTAGAATGTTTCCACATTGTCGGATTTGTCCAAATTGACAGGCATTTGCACGCGTTTACCGTTGATGACGGCGGAGGCGTATGTGGTCAGACCCTGTTTGTTGAAGCCGTAGGTTACTTTGACTTTTTTACCTTGCTGGCAGACGTAGCTGACGGTTTTTTTTGCAACAGTGGGGTTGTCCGTGCCAGCGGCGGCAGCCATACTGCTGAGCGCGATTGCGGAAGACAGGATTGCGGTGGTCAGAAGTTTCATTTTTATTCCTTTGGATAGATGTGGAGTTTGCCCGTTTCGGACTGTTTGATATTCTAATGTCGGCGTATCCTGAAATAAACAGGAAATTGGATAAAGTTTGTAAAAAGGCAGGTTCGGGCGGTTCGGCAGTTTGATGCAGGGGCGGCAGGCGGGGTACGGCAGCCTGTCCGGTGTTTCAGACGGCATTGTTTGCGTTTTTCGGAAATAAAAAACCTCCGGACATCCGGAGGTTGCGGTTTAACCTTGTTTTTTCTTTCGGCCTTGGTCTGTTTGGACAATTCGGCATACAGGTCGGGATGGTGTTTTTTCAACAGGGCGGCGATTTCCATATCTTTTTTGTTGACTTTCGCCAAATCGATGCATTCGATATGGACGAGGCGGAGCAGTTCGCGTACGGGTTTGGGCATCTTGCGGCCGGTTTCGTAGCGCGAGCCTCCGGACTGGGTAACGCCGACCTTGCCCCAAAAGTCTATCTGGTTCAGCCCGGTCTTTTTGCGAATGGCTTTAACATCTTCTATATTTTCAAATACTTTCATGGGAATTCCTTTTAGAGTTTGTTTGGTTGCCACGTAAATTTTAATTTACTTTATTTTTGTAATGTGCCGAGTCAAACCTATTTTTATATTGCATATTATATCTGCCGTTTCTTTCAGACGGCATTGTTTATTTCTATAGGGGATTAGGGTTTGCCGGTAGCCGGGCTGACGGTAAGGATTTCGTAGCCGGTTTCGGTAACCAAAACTTCGTGTTCCCACTGGGCGGAGAGGGAGCGGTCTTTGGTAACCACCGTCCAGCCGTCGTTGAGGATACGCAGGTGGCGTTTGCCTTGGTTGATCATCGGTTCGACGGTAAAAATCATACCAGGTTTTAGAACGGGACCTTGTCCTTTTTTTCCGTAGTGCAAAACTTGCGGGGCTTCATGGAAGCCGCGTCCGATACCGTGGCCGCAGAATTCTTGTACAACCGAATAACCTGCATTTTCAGCAACCTGTTGGCAGGCGTAACCTACGTCGCCCAGTGTCGCACCGGGTTTGACGGCTTCTATGCCCGCCATCATGGAGGCGTGGGTTACGTCAATCAGCCGTTGGGCGATGGGGGAAACTTTGCCGACGGTAAACATACGGCTGGAGTCTCCGTGGAAACCGTCTTTTTTGATGGTGAGGTCGATGTTGATGATGTCACCTTCTTTGAGAGGTTTATCGTCGGGAATGCCGTGGCAAATGACGTGGTTGACGGAGGTGCAGCAGGATTTGGGGTAGGGCGGGTTGCCGTAGTGGAGGGGGCGGGGTAGCCGCCTTGGACGTTGACGTGGTAGTCGTAAACGAGTTTGTCGATTTCGTTGGTGGTTACGCCGGGTTTGACGAATTGTCCGATGTAGTCGAGGGCTTCGGCGACGAGTTTGCCCAGCTCGCGCATTTTTTCGATTTCTTCGGGGGTTTTGATGATGATGCTGTTCATAATGCTTCCTTGGATTGCGGGTGTGCCTGCCGCGCCGGGTCAGAAGAGGTTGTCGAGAATCTCTTTATGGGGTTTGGGCGGCGTGTTTTTCGGGGTGTCCGGTTTGGTATGGTTTTCTTTGGGCGTTTCTTTTTCTTTGGGTGTTTCTTTGGGCTGCGCCTGTTTTTCGGGTGTTTCTTTTTTGGGCTCGGGACGGGGGATGTTTGTGGGCAGTACGGGGGTTTCTTTGAGTGTGTTTTCAGCTTGTGTTCCGGCACCAGTTAACGGATCGGCTGCCCGATCCGCATCCGAAGGACGCGGTTTGGCACGGTTTTTTTTGGCAGGAGCGGGAAGGGGCGGTTTGCCGCCGCTTTCGTTTTCATCGTCCGCACTTTCGGGTTCAGACGGGGCTGGTTCGGGATGTGCCGCGCCTTGTCCGACTGCGCCGTTGGGCAGCCAGAATTCGGTTTCGCGGGGGCTGTCGGTGTGTTGCGGTTCGGTTTGGAGGGTTTTGTCGCCGTTCGGGTTGAATGTGCTGACGATGCCTACTGCCAATGCGCCGATGGCGGTGATACAGATGAGCAATACGGCGCGTATCAGGATTTTCGGGGTCAGCCTGAAGGGTTTGTTTGGTTTTTTTGCCATTTTGATTGTGCTTTTGGGGTGTCGGGCAATGCCGTCTGAAGGCGGTTCAGACGGCATTGCCGAGTCAGCGTTGGACGTAGTTTTGGTAGAGGGTAATGACTTTTTGTACGCCGACGGTGGTGCTGACTTTTTGGGTAATCTGCGCCTGTTCTTCGGGGGTGAGGATGCCCATAACGTAGGTTACGTTGCCGTAGGTAACGATTTTGACACGCGCCTGTGTGGCGGGGCTGATGCCCAGCAGCGTGGCGCGGACTTTGGATGTGTTCCATATGTCGCCAGCGATGTCGCCCGCAGTGCGCGGCAGGGAGGCGACGGTAATGTAGTTGTACACGCCTTCGGCGGCCTGTTCGGCACGTGCAATCTGACCGACGAACTGTTTTTCGCCTTCGGTGGCGACTTGTCCGAGCAGCAGCAGGTGGCGGTTGTAGCCGACGACGGAGATTTGGGGCGTGTAGCCTTTGGTTTGGTTGTTTTGGCGCAGGTAGGAACGGGCGGTGGTTTCAATACGCAACGCCATTACGTTGTCGTCGGTTTGCGCGCCGGTGGTGCGGCGGTCGATGACGGATTTGGTGCCGACGGCGGCGCTTCCGATTACTGCGCTGACGCAGCCGCTAAGGGCAAGGCTGAAAATGGCGGTAATGAGTATGCGGACGGTGTGCGGTTTGAGTTTCATCGGGGGCTTCCTTTCTTGGGCGTTTCAGACGGCATTGCTTTGCGCCATGCCGTCTGAAAAGGGTTACATTCCTTCAAACAATACGGAGTCGATACAGTCGCACATGGCGTGTATCAGCAAAATATGGTTTTCCTGAATGCGGGCAGTTCGAGGATAGGGAACGTTGAGTAAAACGTCGGTATCTTTGAGTATGGCGGCGATTTTGCCGCCGTCGCGGCCGGTCAGGGCGATGACGTGCATATCGCGTTCGTGTGCCGCTTTGATGGCTTCGATGACGTTGGCGGAATTGCCGGAGGTGGAAATGCCGACCAATACGTCGCCTGCACGTCCGAGCGCGCGCACTTGTTTGCTGAATACGTGGTCGAAACCGTAGTCGTTGCCGATGGCGGTCAGCGCGGACGTGTCGGTGGTCAGGGCGACGGCGGCGAGTTCCATACGTTCTTTTTCAAAACGGCCGGTCATTTCGGCGGCGAAGTGTTGCGCATCGGCAGCCGAACCGCCGTTGCCGCAGGCCAGGATTTTGCCGTCATTCATCAGGCATTGCAGCATCAGCTCGGCAGCCTGTACGGTCGGCTCGACCAGTACTTTTTCGGCTTCCTGCTTGGCACGGATGCTTTCGGCAAAATGGGCGGCAACGCGTTCTTGTAATGTCGTCATATCGTCAACCTGTAATATTCTGTATCCACTCGGGCGGGCGGTTTCCTTCGATAAGTACCGCATCGAGGCGGCACGGTACGTTTGTCAACCTGTTCTGTTGCAGATAATACTCTACACTTCGTTGCAGTTTCAATAATTTGGACGGCGAAATGCTATATGCGGCACCGCCGAACCGTTGGTTTTTGCGGTATTTTACTTCAACAAACAGAATCATGCCGCCGTTTTTGACAATTAGGTCGATTTCGCCGTAGGCGCAGTGCCAGTTGCGGGCAAGCAGCGTACAGCCTTGGGATAGGAGGAAGGCGAGCGCGGCATCTTCCCCTGCCTCGCCCTGTTTGTGGTTTAAGCGCATAATCGGTTTAGCCTTTATAATGTCTGTTTTTCAGACGGCATTCTTATGTTTCAGAAACACTTGCAGAAAGCCTCCGACAGCGTCGTCGGAGGAACATTATACGTGGTTGCCACGCCCATCGGCAATTTGGCGGACATTACCCTGCGTGCTTTGGCGGTATTGCAAAAGGCGGACATCATCTGTGCCGAAGATACGCGCGTTACCGCGCAGCTTTTGAGCGCGTACGGCATTCAGGGCAAACTCGTCAGCGTGCGCGAACACAACGAACGGCAGATGGCGGACAAGATTGTCGGCTATCTTTCAGACGGCATGGTTGTGGCACAGGTTTCCGATGCGGGTACGCCGGCCGTGTGCGACCCGGGTGCGAAACTTGCCGGCCGCGTGCGCGAGGCTGGGTTTAAAGTTGTCCCTGTTGTCGGCGCAAGCGCGGTGATGGCGGCTTTGAGCGTGGCTGGCGTGGCGGAATCCGATTTTTATTTCAACGGTTTTGTACCGCCGAAATCGGGAGAACGCAGGAAACTGTTTGCCAAATGGGTGCGGGCGGCATTTCCTATCGTCATGTTTGAAACGCCGCACCGAATCGGGGCGACGCTTGCCGATATGGCGGAACTGTTCCCCGAACGCCGTCTGATGCTGGCGCGCGAAATTACGAAAACGTTTGAAACGTTCTTAAGCGGCACGGTTGGGGAAATTCAGACGGCATTGTCTGCCGACAGCAACCAATCGCGCGGCGAGATGGTGTTGGTGCTTTATCCGGCGCAGGATGAAAAACACGAAGGCTTGTCCGAGTCCGCGCAAAATGTGATGAAAATCCTTGCTGCCGAACTGCCGACCAAACAGGCTGCCGAGCTTGCTGCCAAAATCACGGGCGAGGGAAAAAAAGCTTTGTACGATCTGGCTCTGTCTTGGAAAAACAAATAGTGCCGGACGGGCCGGCACCATAGTGCGAACGGAATCAGCGGACACGACCCGTCATATGGTACAGAACATCTCTGCCCTGAATACGGTGGATGACGACCATGGCGATATGTCCGACGACGACGGCAAACAGCAGCCAACCGAGATTGCCGTGCAACAGGTTACCCAAATTTGCCATCCATTCGATTTTTTCAGGCGAACCCTGCATCAGCTCGATTCCGAATACTTTCAGAGGGCCGCGTCCGCTGCCGTATTGTCGGATCATGCCGATAACAGGAACGGCAAGCATCAACAGGTATAAGATACGGTGACCGACCGCTGCCGCCTTGCTGTCGCTTTGCGGACGACCGGTACGGTTGGCAGCCGCCCAAATAATACGGAATACGATAAGCAGCAGGGTAAGGAAACCGAAAGATTTATGCAGGCCGAACAAGTTGCCCGCCCATTCGGCATCTTCATAAGCCGTCCATAAGGCAATTGTGGTCAGAATGCCGACAAATCCGATGACGGTCAGCCAGTGCAGGGTACGGGTTAGCGTGTCGTAAACGGCAGGTTGGTTTGTATTCATAAAAAAATCCTTATCATAATGTAACGGTTTGAACGGACATTCCGTCGGGTCGGAATGTCAAAAAGGCGCGATTGTACAAAAGAAGTTGGATATATTTTGTTTGCAGGCTGAAGATTTGCTTAAAAATTCATTAAGATGGGCGGAGCAAATAGTTTTGGTACGGCGTGTTGAAATACCGCTTATCCCTTATAATAACGTCCGAAATTCTGTTCAGACGGCATCAAAACACACGCCATGCCGTCTGAACCCCCATTTGAAACCAACAAACAAGAGCATTGAATGAAATTTATCGACGAAGCAAAAATCGAAGTCGCCGCAGGCAAAGGCGGTAATGGCGCAACCAGTTTCCGCCGCGAAAAATTCGTACCCCGCGGCGGCCCGGACGGTGGCGACGGCGGCAAAGGCGGCAGTGTCTGGGCGGAAGCCGACGAAAACACCAACACCCTCGTCGAATACCGCTTCGTCAAACGCTACCAAGCCAAAAACGGCGAAAAAGGCCACGGTTCCGACCGTTACGGCGCAGGTGCGGACGACATCGTCCTCAAAATGCCCGTCGGCACCCTCATCCGCGACCTCGACACTGACGAAATCGTCGCCGACCTGACTTATCACGGTCAGCGCGTCTGTCTCGCCAAAGGCGGCAAAGGCGGCTTGGGCAACATCCACTTCAAATCGTCCGTCAACCGTGCGCCCAAACAATCCACGCCCGGCGAAGAAGGCGAAACCCGTTCCCTGCAACTCGAACTCAAAGTCCTCGCCGACGTCGGCTTGTTAGGCATGCCCAACGCCGGTAAATCCACCCTGATTACCGCCGTATCTGCCGCGCGTCCTAAAATCGCCAACTACCCCTTCACTACCCTGCATCCAAACTTGGGCGTCGTGCGCATCGACGAAAACCACAGCTTCGTCATGGCCGACATCCCCGGTCTGATTGAAGGCGCGGCAGAGGGCGCAGGCCTCGGCCATCGTTTCCTTAAACACTTATCACGCACCGGCCTGCTGCTGCACGTCGTCGATTTGGCGCCCTTCGACGAAACCGCCAACCCCGCCGAAGAAGCCCTCGCCATCATCAACGAATTACGCAAATACGACGAAGAACTCTACGGCAAACCGCGCTGGCTGGTACTGAATAAACTCGATATGCTCGATGAAGAAGAAGCCCAAGCGCGTACTGCCGCCTTTCTCGAAGCCATCGGCTGGGACTACCCGAAACCGGACGACCGCTTCCAATTCGACATGGAAACCCCGCGCTTCTTCCAAATCAGCGCGCTGACCCACCAAGGCAC
>ADBE01000021.1 GCA_000176735.1 Neisseria polysaccharea ATCC 43768
ATCCGCCGTTTTCAGGAAGAATACGGCGTGGATTCGCCCGATTTCCTGACTTTCAACTACCGCAGCACGCAAAACATCATCGCCGCCGCCAACCGCGTGATAAGCGGAATGCCCGACCGCCTGAAAAACCTGCACCCTATCGCCGTCAATCCCGAAAGGCGGCAAGACCCCGACGGCGGCATTTGGACGCAAACCGACCCCGAACGCCAAGGCCGCGTCCGCGTCATCCGCCTGCACCCCGAGTTCAACCGGAGAAAACGCTTCAACATCCAATCCCAAGCCGTCATTGAGGAAATACGGCGTTTGCGGAATTTGGCGGACATCCCTTGGAACAGCATCGCCGTCCTTGCCCGCAACAACGACACACTCAACCCCATGCAGGCATGGTGCGAACAAAACAGCATCCCCTACTTCCTGACAAACGAACAAAACCTGTCTTTATGCAAAACACGCGAATTTGTCCGTCTGGTGCACGGCATCGAAACGGCGGGGGACGGTATGCTTTCTTCGGCGGATTTCTGTCGGTTGATAGAGAAGGAAATCAGGCACAGCGGCAAGAAATGGGAAAACTGGTTCGCACAGCTTAAAGCCGACTTCCTCAACGAATTCCCCATTGCCCTGCCGTCTGAAAACACTGCCGCGCAACAACATCCTGCGGCATTTCTGAAAAACTGGCTGTACGAATATGTCGGCAACGAGAAAATCAGCCGTTCAGACGGCATATTCTTGGGAACGGCGCATTCATCCAAAGGTTTGGAGTTCGACCACGTCTTTATCCTGGACGACGGCTGGGAAGAGCGCAGCGACGAAAACCGCCGCCTCTATTATGTCGCCATGACCCGTGCCAAAAAGACGCTGACGCTGATCTGCCACTCATCCCGCCATCCCTGGATAAACGCGCTGCCCGAAGACGTAGAGCGCATAGGCCGCACCTTTGCCGAACTGCCTGAATTGAATGTCGAATATAGGATGCTTTCCAACTATGGAGGAGCGTTGGATATCGGCTTCATCGCCCGAGAAAACGAAAATCCTTCATACGGGGAAATCGGCGAACGCATCGAAGCTGCCAAAATGTTGAAAACCGGCGACAGCCTGGACATCATTGAAGACGGCGGCGGCAATTACCTTTTCTGCGCCAACAATATACCAGTTGCCAAAACCGCCAAGAATTTTAAAGAAAAAATCCCCAAACATGCCCGTGCCGCCGTTGCCGCTGTCGGTGTCTTCTATTTGGAAGATGTCGGCAAAAAATATCTCGAACAATATCGGGAAGACATTCCGGTATGGGCAGTCGTCATCCCCGTACTGATGATTCCTCAGAAACCGTAAACCTTACATAAAAAATGCCGTCTGAAGGCACGGAGCGTGCTTCAGACGGCATCGGGGAGGCGCGAAGGCTTCAGACGGCATTTTTGCCGCTTTATTTCAACGCGGCATCATAGCCGCCGTCTTCTACGGCTTCAATCAACGCCCCCGCATCGGTTTGCGCGGGATCGTAACCGACGGTCGCACTTTTGTTTTCAAGGCTGACTTCGACGCTTGCCACGCCTTTGGCGCTTTCCAGTATCCGGGTAACGCTTTTGACGCAGCCGCCGCAGCTCATACCGCCGATGTCGAGGAGGAGGGTTTCCATGATTTTTCCTTTCGTTGGTACTGCATTCTGACGGGCGTTATTGTAAGTCGGGGCGTGAACTTGGGCAAACGCGGAAACGGTGCGGCGGTTTGAAAAAATACGGACGCTTGCGCATAATGGCGGCAATTCCCATCAGGACAACAACAATGAACGCTTCGCAAAAACCCTGGTTGAGCATCGTTGCCTTGGCAATCGGCGCATTTATTTTCAACACGACGGAATTTATCCCCATCGCGCTTTTGAGCGACATCGGACGAAGCTTCGGCATGGCGGCGACCGAAACAGGCATCATGATTACGGTTTATGCGTGGATTGTCGCGCTGACTTCGCTGCCGCTGATGCTGCTGACGCGCCATATGGAAAGGCGCGGTCTGTTGTTGATTTTGTTTGCGCTGTTTACCGTCAGCCACATCCTGTCATTTGCCGCATGGCGTTTTGAAATCCTGCTCGCAAGCCGCGTGGGGATTGCGCTGACGCACGCGGTGTTCTGGTCCATTACGGCTTCGCTGGCGGTACGCATCGCCCCTGTCGGAAAAGGAAATCAGGCATTGGGGCTGCTCAGTACGGGGACGGTAATGGCGATGGTGGCGGGGATTCCGCTCGGGCGTATGGTCGGACAATATTTGGGCTGGCAGGCGAGTTTTTTGCTGATTGGTTTGTGTGCGGCGGCGGTGATGGCAGTGCTTGCCAAAAGCCTGCCGCGCCTGCCGAGCGTGAATGCCGGTTCTTTAAGCAGCCTGCCCCTGCTTTTAAAACGGAAAAAACTGATGTTGCTGTATGCGATGACGGTACTGGTCATCACGGCACACTTTACCGCATACAGCTACATCGAGCCCTTCGTCATCCAAATCGGCGGTTTCTCCGCGCGGCAGGTTACGGTGGTTCTGGGGCTGTACGGTCTGGCGGGCTTTGCCGCGTCTTACCTGTTCGGCAAATGGTTTGCCAAACATCCGCGCGCATTTTTGGCGGGCGCGGTATCAGTCATCGCTTTGTCCTCAGGACTTTTGCTGCCTTTGGCGCATTTGCCTGCCGCCATTTACGCGCTGGTGTTCGTATGGGGGACGGCGATTGTGGTCGTCAGCTTGGGGATGGTTTCCAAAGTTTTGGATTTCGCCTCCGATGCCGCAGACCTTGCCAACTCGATTTATTCGGGACTTTACAACGTCGGTATCGGCGGCGGCGCGCTGTTGGGACATTGGGTAACGCAATATGCCGGCATTTCCCGTATCGGCATCGCCGGTATGCTTGCGGCGGCGGCCGGGCTGTGGGTATGCCTGAACCTGAACCGCCATATCCGAACCTGACCGCGCGATGCCGTCTGAAGCCCCTCCCACCCTTCAGACGGCATTTTGATTGAAGAAATATCCGCCCCTGCTTAAAATAACGGGCTTTGCCGTGTTTTAACGCCTATTTTTTGTTCCAAGGATGGTTTATGCCGCTGCTGTCTGTCGAGTTCGCACTGTTCTTTCTCGCCTTCCTGCCGATTTACTGGGGCTGGGCGAAATACCCATCCGTCCAAAACCTGCTGCTTTTGGCTGCCGGTATGGGCTGGCTCTACCATATCAGCCCCGTATTTGCGGCAATCGTCGTCCTTTATTCCTCCTGCGTGTACCTTTTGGGCGAACTGCTCCGTTCCGAACGCGAAAATACGCGCCGTTTCTGGCTGGGGTGCGGCATTGCCGCCTCGCTGACCGTCTTGGGATTTTTCAAATATTTCGACTTTTTCCGACCGCTGATTGCACAATATGCCGGACAAGGCGGCGCAATCGACATCCTGATGCCGCTGGGGCTTTCGTATTACACCTTCCAGTCGATCGCCTACCTGGTTTACTGTTTCCGCTCCCCGCACGCCGCGCGTTTCAGCTGGCACGAGCTGCTGCTGCACCTGAGTTTCTTTCCCACCGTTACCTCCGGCCCGATTATCCGCGCCGCCGCATTCAAAAGCGCGGACGGCGAGCAGGCGGGCGCATTGGCGCAAATCCGTACCCGCCAACCGCGCTCACCCGTCCGCCCCGCACTCGCCGTTTCCCTGATTCTGCTGGGCATTGCCAAAAAATGGTGGCTGGCGGGGATGCTGGCGGAAAACTGGGTATCGCCCGTATTTGAAAATCCCGCCCAATTCGACGGCTGGGGCGTATTGGGCGGCGTGTACGGCTATACCTTCCAGCTCTTTTTAGACTTTTCCGGATATTCCGATTTGGTTATCGGTATGGCAATGCTGCTGGGCTTTAGGCTGCCCAAAAACTTCTCCGCACCGCTTCGTGCTTTAAACATCCGCGCATTTTGGGACAAATGGCACATCAGCCTTTCCACCTGGATACGCGACTACATCTACATCCCCTTGGGCGGCAGCAAAAAAGGCTTTTTGCGGACACAGTTCAACCTGATGGCGGCAATGGTGCTCTCGGGCATCTGGCACGGCTACGGCTGGAACTTCCTCATTTGGGGCGCGCTGCACGGCACGGCATTGGTGCTGCTCAACACGGGCGACCGCTATTTCGGGCGCGACGCGCTATGCCGTCTGAAATACCTTGCGCCGCTCTCGTGGTTTGTTACTTTCCATTTCGTCTGCCTGACCTTCGTCGTCTTCAATACCGCCAATCCCGACGATGCAGGCGCGGTTTTCAGTGCCCTCTTTGCCAATGCCGGCGGCTGGAATGCGCCGCAACGGGCGGATATGCTGCTGCTTGCCTCGTTTGCATCCGTGATGCTGCTCTACCCTTACCTGCAACGCGCTTTCGACGGCGCGGTCAAAGGTTTGGAAAAAATCCCGATGTGGCTGTGGTTTATCCCCGTTTCCGCCGTCCTGCTGCTGATTATCGTATTCGCCCCCTCGGGGATACCCGGCTTTATTTATGCCAATTTTTAAGGGTTTGGACATGAAAAACTTTCTTTCCCTTTTCGCCTCCATACTGATGTCTGCCCTGATTGCCGTGTGGTTCAGCCAAAACCCCATCAACGCCTACTGGCAGCAGACCTACCACCGCAACAGCCCGCTCGAACCGCTTGCCGCCTACGGATGGTGGCGGAGCGGTGCAGAGTTGCAAGAAAACGCCTACGCCCTTTCAGACGGCATCAAAGCCTTCCTGTCCGGCGAAACGCCGCCGACGGCCCAAGACGGCGGTTCGGCAGATATGCCGTCTGAAGCCGCCGCATCCGAAGCCGCCCCTCAAACCGGCGAAATCCAAGAATGGAAACAGGACACCGAAGCCGCAGCCGTCCGCAGCGGCGACAAAGTCTTTTTCGCCGGCGACTCGCTGATGCAGGGCGTTGCCCCCTTCGTGCAAAAAAGCCTGAAACAGCAATACGGCATCGAATCCGTCAACCTCAGCAAACAAAGCACGGGGCTGTCCTACCCCTCATTCTTCGACTGGCCGAAAACGGTTGAAGAAACCCTGAAAAAACATCCCGAAATCAGCGTGCTGGCCGTCTTCCTCGGCCCGAACGACCCGTGGGATTTCCCCGTCGGCAAACGATACCTCAAATTCGCTTCCGACGAATGGGCGCAAGAATACCTGAAACGCGTCGACCGCATCCTTGAAGCCGCCCGCGCGCACCACGTCCAAGTCGTCTGGCTCGGCATCCCCTACATGAAAAAAGCCAAGCTTGACGGGCAGATGCGCTACCTCGACAAACTGCTTTCGGAACATTTGGAAGGCAAAATCATCCTGATTCCCACCGCGCACACCCTGAGCGGCGGGGAAGACCGCTACACCGATTCCGTCAACGTCAACGGCAAACCCGTCCGCTACCGCAGCAAGGACGGCATACACTTTACCGCCGAAGGACAAAAACTGCTGGCGGAAAAAATAATGGAAAAAATCGTTTTTGAACCAAGTACGCAACCATCAAGTACACAGCCATGAATTCCAAACACCTCATCGCATTTTCCGCCCTGTTCGCCGCAACCCAGGCAAACGCCCTGCCCGTTGCCTCCGTCAGCCTCGACACCGTTACCGTTTCCCCGTCCGCCCCCTACACCGATACAAACGGGCTCTTGACCGACTACGGCAACGCTGCCGCCTCGCCTTGGATGAAAAAACTCCAATCCGTCGCACAAGGCAGCGGCGAGACCTTCCGCATCCTGCAAATCGGCGACTCGCATACCGCCGGCGACTTCTTTACCGACACCCTGCGCAAACGCCTGCAAAAAACATGGGGCGACGGCGGCATAGGCTGGGTTTACCCCGCCAACGTCAAAGGGCAGCGCATGGCGGCCGTCCGGCACAACGGCAACTGGCAAAGCCTCACCAGCAGGAACAATAGCGGAGACTTCCCGCTCGGCGGCATCCTCGCCCACACCGGCAGCGGCGGCAGCATGACCCTGACCGCATCGGACGGCAAGACCGGCAAACAGCGCGTTTCCCTGTTTGCCAAACCCCTGCTCGCCGAACAAACCCTGACCGTCAACGGCAACACCGTCTCCGCCAACGGCGGCGGCTGGCAGGTACTGGATACCCGCGCGGCACTGCCCCTGACCATACACACCGAAATGCCGTGGGACATCGGATTTATCAATATCGAAAACCCCGCCGGCGGCATTACCGTTTCCGCGATGGGCATCAACGGCGCACAATTAACCCAGTGGTCGAAATGGCGTGCCGACCGTATGAACGACCTTGCCCAAACCGGCGCCGATTTGGTTATCCTTTCCTACGGCACCAACGAAGCCTTCGGCAACAACATCGACATTGCCGATACCGAACAAAAATGGCTGGATACCGTCCGCCAAATCCGCGACAGCCTGCCTGCCGCCGGCATCCTCATCATCGGCGCGCCCGAATCCCTGAAAAACACGCTCGGCGTATG
>ADBE01000020.1 GCA_000176735.1 Neisseria polysaccharea ATCC 43768
ATCAAAAAAGTTAGATAACACCATTGAAGAGGCAGTATTGATTGAAATAAATGGTTATGAACTACATTGTTTTATATCATACTGCCCATTCAAAATATTTGAAAATCAATTTTATGAAGTGGAATTATCCTATGAAATCTTTAATGATTACATACTGGATAAATCAACTTCAAATATTGGATTTAGAAAAATAGATGATAGTTTCAAGTATGAAATAACGGCAGAATTAAAAAATAATCATCTAACCCTACAAAATATACAATTTGAAGAAGATGAGTATTTAATAAACTACCCTTATCTTGATAATTGTTTGGTTACATTAACGGTTGATAGAATAAGTGTTTCATTTATTAGAGAAATTCAGGCAGCCTGAAACCTGTTGTGGATACCGTTGGCAGTTTAGCGATTGGTTATGCCACAGGCGGCAATGCTGGGGCTTTTACTGGTGCGAATGCAGATTGGAATAATCGGCAGTTGCATTCGAGTGAATATAAATTAGCAGAACAATATGCAGACATAGTAGCTTCTCGTCTAAACATTTCAAAAGAAGAAGCACTTGGGCGAATTATTCGGCATATGCAACGAACCGTAGATTACGCAACGGCTAAAGCGGATAATTTCCGTACTGATGACGCCATTATTTCAATTTTAGGAGCAAACAATTTACCCAAGCAAGATCAACATTACACTAATCCGAACTACAACAAACAATACATTCAAAATTATGTTCGTGATTTCAATTTAGCCAATAAATACAATTATTTTATGCCGTCCGTTTTTACTTTTATCCCGATTTGTGGGGCAAGTTTTCCAACTGCATCCCGTCAAAAAATTCCATTATTTTCAAATGCTTAAAAGTTAAAAAGGTTAAATTTTTTCTTAACAATCAAAAACATTGTTTGACGGAACATTAACTTAAAGAGCAGCTAGAAAACGAGCTTTTCGCCGTCCACCGGAAAACTTTTACGGCGTTTGTTTATTTTTTTCAATATGTTCCACCGCTTCGTCCGCCTGTCTGCCGCCGCAGTTTGAAAAAGCCGTGCCGCCCGAAGGTTGTCGGGACGGCACGGCTTTTCAGTCACGACCGTTTCAGCGGATGTCCACGTAGGCACCGGAATGCAGGTCGCGCAACAGGTCGGCGGTCGCACGCTCCGCTTTCTGTTGGAAAATATACTGGCGCACGGCGTTGCGGACGCGTTCCTGAGGCGTGCCGGCCTCGCGTACTTCGTTCAGCTTGATGATGTGCCAGCCGAACTGGGTGCGTACGGGCGCGCTGACTTGGCCGGGTTTGAGGCTGCGGACGGTTTCTTCAAAGGCGGGAACCATTACGCCGTCGGCAAACCAGCCTAAGTCGCCGCCGTTGCCCGCGCTCGCGTCTTGCGAATATTGGCGCGCCAGGCTGGAAAAGTCTGTGCCGCTGCGAGCCTCTCCGTAGATTTTGCGGATGGTGCTTTCTGCACCGACGGCGGCGTTTTCGCTGTCGGCTTTAATCAGGATGTGTTGGGCGCGGTATTGGCGCAACGGTGCGCCTTCGGGCAGGGTGATGCCTTGTTTTTGCGCCTGCTCGAGGAAGGCATCAATTTCAGCTTCGCTCACGCGGCTGTTTTGCATCACTGCCTGCTGGCGGACTTTTTCGGCAATAATGTTGTCGGCAAGCTCGCGGCGTTGGGTGGGGCTGAGGTTTTTGAGGGAGGGATTTTGTGCGACGACGGCATCGATTTCCGCTTCGCTTGCCTGAATGCTGCGGCGTTTGCCCGCCTGTACAACCAGGGATTGGTTGACAAGCTGCATCAGCACCTGTCGGGACAGCTCGGATTCGCTTATCTGCGCATCTTTGGGCAGGTTGGCTTTGGCTTCGGCAACAGCTTCGGCAAGCCGGCGGTTGGTGATGACTTCGTTGTCGGCAACGGCGGCAATGCCGTCTGAAAAGCGGATACCGCCCTGCTGTTGTGCGGGTGCGGCTTCTTTTTGCGCCATGGCGACAGCTTTGACCGCTTTGGCGGGTGCGGTTTTTGCCTTTTGCGGTGCGGCGTGGACATCGGCTGCTGCCAGCAATGCGGCGGCAATCATCAGATCTTTGATTTTCATCTGTTTTTTCCTTATCGGTTAAACCCGCCCTGCGGTTCGGCGGGTTGTTTGTCGGGCGTGCCGGAACGGTTCTGCCGAAACCGGCAAAACATCGGCAATCAGGGTTGCGCCCCGTGCCTGCGGGAAGGGTCGAGGTTCGGGATATAGCCGGGGACGGCGACATCCATCCTGTCTGCGGGATTTTTGCCGACATTGCTCAAGTCTTTCAGGTGCAGGGTGAGGAAGACGGCGTTTTTGTAGGTGTTTTCGCCGGTAACGTAGCGTTGGGCGTACACGCCCGCGCCCCAGCAGCCGCAACTGCTTTTGTATTCCGCACCCGCCAGCATTTCTATCGGTTTTTTGGCTTCAAAACCGTAGTTGTAGCGGACGACGACCGACAGGTTGCGCGTCAGCGGCCATTGTGCGGACAGGTCGAGCTGGCTGAGTTTGTCGTAAAAATAGGATCCGTCGGACTTCAGGTAGATTTTTTCGTTGCGCCCGTATTTGTAGCGGGCGTTCAGCACTTTGCCCTGTGCGGGACGGTAGCTTGCACCGACGGCGTAGTTCTCGGCGCGTTTGTCGTTTTGGTTGTAGTGGATGCTGCTGTCGAGGATGAAGCGGCTGCCGATGCTGCCGGAGGCAAATGCCACCCAGTCGGAACGGTTGCGCGGATTTTTGCCGACGCTGCCGTCAAGCATCACCGCATCATCCTTGAAATAGAATTTCTGACCGATGCCGGCGCGGAAACGCTCTTCCCCCGTCGCACCGTCCAAAATACGGCTTTGTACGGCGGCGGAAAGGCTGTTGGCGGCATTGATCCTGTCGTTGCCGTAATAGAGGTTTTCACGGAAGAGCTGCCCGTAGCCGAAGCTGCTTTCCGACGAATCAAAATTGGGCAGGTCGTTTTGGGATTTGGCCGGGATATAGTTGTAGAACAGGCGCGGCTCGAGGGTTTGCACGACTTCGCCGCCGAACAGCCGCGTATTCCGCTCAAAAGTCGTGCCACCGTCGATATTGACAACGGGCAAAACGCGCCCGACGCTGCGGGATGCTTTGCCGCCGAAACTGTCGAGGCTGTAATAGGTGGTGTGCAGTCCGAGTTTGGGACGGACGTAGCCCCAGCTGTTGCTGAAATCCCATTTGATGTCGGGATAGACGACGAGGCGGCTGCCGTCTTGGCGGCTGTCGTGGCTGAAGCGGGTAAATTGTGCGGACACACCGATTTGCGCCCTGCCTGCGTTTTTATGCCAATCGGCGGAAAGGCGCGGCATCAGGGCATACGGTTTGTCTTTGTAGCCGCTTTGGTTCGCCAGCGTCTGGTATTTCTGAACCGAAAGGCCGGCATTCAGGCTGCCTCCCGCCGCCCTGCCGCCATAATCCAGCCATACGCGGCGGTTGAGGTTGACGTTGCCGGAGATTTCTTCGCTGCCGTAAAAGTCGCGGTAGTAGCCGCTGTCGGAGACTTGGTTGAAATCGACACCCGCCTGAAGCGTGTCGGAAATGTCGTGCCGGTGCTGCCATTTTGCCTGATAGCGGTTGTTCCTGCCGCTTTTTTTGTCGTGCGGCAGCCAGGCCAGGTCAGCCTGTCCGCTGTAATCGGGACGCAGGTAACGGATTTGTCCGTCAAACGTCGCGCCGCGTTCGCCGATAATGCCGGGGGCGAAGGTGGCATCGAAGTTGGGGGCAAGGTTGAAATAATAGGGAACGGAAAGGGAAATGCCGTCTGAACCGGTGGACAGGGAGGGAACGAGCAGACCGCTTTTGCGGTTGCCGTCAAGCGGGAAGTCCGCCCAAGGGGTGTAGAAAATAGGAACGCCGCCGAACACGAAGGCGGCGTGTTTGGCAACGCCTATGCCTTTTTCCCGATCGGCTTCGACAGAGGCTGCCTTGACATACCAGCCGGCATCGCCGGCGGAACAGGTGTTGAATTGGGTTTCCGTCAGTTTGTAATGCCCTTCGCCCAACATTTCGGCGGTGCGGCTGACGCTTTGCAGCCGCCGTCCGCCTTGTTCGGTTTCCATGCGGACGTTGTGCGCTTCGCCGGTCTGCTGCTCGAGATTGTAGGTCAGGGTTTCGCCCCGAATCAGCGTACCGTCCTGTTGGAGAGCGAACCGGTCGCCTACGGTAACGGTGTCGCCCGACTGGTCGTAATCCGCCCAATCGGTATTGAGGACTGCGCCGTCCCGTTCGATGATAACGCTTCCTTCCGCGCGTACCTTGACCTGCGACTGCCCTTCCACCTTGTCGGCGACAATGCGCGTATAGTCTTCGGGGATGGATGCTTCGCCGCTGCCTTGGACGGCGGCTTCGGTTCTCTCGGGGCTGCCGCTTTCGTTACTGCAAAACAGGCAGGTCGAACCGAGGCTCAGGCCGACAGGCTGCATGGGTTCGGACACGCTCCGAACGCTTCCTCCGGCGGTCAGATTGTCCGTTTCCTCCGCCGCAACGGCATCGGCGGCGGCGCAATGCGTGCCGAAGCAGAAGCTCAATGCCAGCACCAGTGGTTTGAGTGAAAATAAACGAGCCAAAATTGCCCCTCAGGTCGGTTTGCCAGTTAGAATAGCGTTTATTGTAACCTGAAATGCTTTAGTACTGTTATGCAACGACAAATCGAACTGAAAAATTGGCTTCAGACCGTCTATTCCGGCTGCAGTTTCGAACTGGCCTTTGCGGCGGCGGATGCTGATTTCCGCCGCTATTTCCGTGCAACGTTTTCAGACGGCAGCAGCGTCGTCTGCATGGATGCGCCGCCCGACAAGATGAGTGTCGCACCTTATTTGAAAGTGCAGAAACTGTTTGACATGGTCAATGTGCCGCAGATATTGCACGCGGACACGGATTTGGGGTTTGTGGTATTGAACGACTTGGGCAATACGACGTTTTTGACCGCGATGCTTCAGGAACAGGGCGAAACGGCGCACAAAGCCCTGTTGCTGGAGGCCATCGGCGAGCTGGTCGAATTGCAGAAGGCGAGCCGTGAAGGGGTTTTGCCCGAATATGACCGTGAAACGATGCTGCGCGAAATCAACCTGTTCCCGGAATGGTTTGTCGCAAAAGAATTAGGGCGCGAATTAACATTCAAACAACGCCAACTTTGGCAGCAGACCGTCGATACACTGCTGCCGCCCCTGTTGGCGCAGCCCAAAGTCTATGTGCACCGCGACTTTATCGTCCGCAACCTGATGCTGACGCGCGGCAGGCCGGGTGTTTTAGACTTCCAAGACGCGCTTTACGGCCCGATTTCCTACGATTTGGTGTCGCTGTTGCGCGATGCCTTTATCGAATGGGAAGAAGAATTTGTCTTGGACTTGGTTATCCGCTACTGGGAAAAGGCGCGGGCTGCCGGCTTGCCCGTCCCCGAAGCGTTTGACGAGTTTTACCGCTGGTTCGAATGGATGGGCGTGCAGCGGCACTTGAAGGTTGCAGGCATCTTCGCACGCTTGTACTACCGCGACGGCAAAGACAAATACCGTCCGGAAATCCCGCGTTTCTTAAACTATCTGCGCCGCGTATCGCGCCGTTATGCCGAACTCGCCCCGCTCTACGCGCTCTTGGTCGAACTGGTCGGCGATGAAGAACTGGAAACGGGCTTTACGTTTTAAACCCAATCAAAATGCCGTCTGAAAACCAAGTTTCAGACGGCATTTTTCAAACGGGCTTACTGCGCGGCTTTTTGTTCTTCGCGTACTTTGTCCGCCAAAAGGTCGATGGTGTTCATACCGGACTCCCAGTCGGCAAATTCGACTTTATATTTGCCGCCGACGATAACCGTGGGCGTGCCGTCGATTTGGAAGGTTTCGGTCAGCTCCTGCATTTTATCGGCACGCGCCTGGCTTTCGGGAGATTCGTAGGCGGCAAGGACTTTTTTGCCGTCAAAGGCGGTTTGTTCGCCCAGCCATTTTTTGAGGACTTCCGGATTTTGCAGCTTGATTTTCTGATTGACCATCGCATCGAAAATATGGCTGTTCGCCACATCTTTACTTTCGGCGGCAGCCATATCGACGGCAGCGGCAAGGCGGGCAAGCGGCAGCATTTCTTTCTGCCAGACGACATGCTCGGTACGCAGGTACATATCGTCTTTAAAAGACTTGGCGTGTTTGCTCAAAACAGGTTCGAGGTGGGCGCAGTGCGGGCAGAAATAGCCGAAAAACTCAAGGACTTCAACCTTGCCTGCCTGCTGTTGGGGAATCGGGTTGGCAAGGACGGTATAGTTTTGCCCTTCGACCAGTCCGGCGGGGGCGGCGGCTGCCGAAGCAGCAGGTGCGCTGTCGGCGGGGACGCTGGTTTGGACTTTGCTGTCGCACGCGGCAAGGGCGAACAGGGCGGCAACGCCGAGGGCGAGGTGTCTGGATTTCATACGGCTCTCCGTGATGTTGGAAATGAATGTTGGAAATCAATCGGAATCCGGCTATTTTATTGCATTTCCGCGTGTTGATACAGTTTGCCGCCGGAAAAGGAAGCTTTCGTATCGGGAAACCGCTTCAGACGGCATGAAACCCGATGCCGTCTGAACCGGTTTCTGTCGTACAATACGCGCCGTTGCCCCAAACGGGTACGACTGTTGAGGAACAATGATGAATATGCTTGGAGCTTTGGCAAAAGTCGGCAGCCTGACGATGGTGTCGCGCGTTTTGGGATTTGTGCGCGATACGGTCATTGCGCGGGCATTCGGCGCGGGTATGGCGACGGATGCGTTTTTTGTCGCGTTCAAACTGCCCAACCTGCTTCGCCGCGTGTTTGCGGAGGGGGCGTTTGCCCAAGCGTTTGTGCCGATTTTGGCGGAATATAAGGAAACGCGTTCTAAAGAGGCGACGGAGGCTTTTATCCGCCATGTGGCGGGGATGCTGTCGTTTGTGCTGGTCATCGTTACCGCGCTGGGCATACTTGCCGCGCCTTGGGTGATTTATGTTTCCGCACCCGGTTTTGCCAAAGATGCCGACAAATTTCAGCTCTCCATCGATTTGCTGCGGATTACGTTTCCTTATATCTTATTGATTTCACTTTCCTCTTTTGTCGGCTCGGTACTCAATTCCTATCATAAATTCAGCATTCCGGCGTTTACGCCCACGTTTCTGAACGTGTCGTTTATCGTATTCGCGCTGTTTTTCGTACCGTATTTCGATCCTCCCGTTACCGCGCTGGCTTGGGCGGTCTTTGTCGGCGGCATTTTGCAACTCGGCTTCCAACTGCCCTGGCTGGCGAAACTGGGTTTTTTGAAACTGCCCAAACTGAGTTTCAAAGATGCGGCGGTCAACCGCGTGATGAAACAGATGGCGCCTGCGATTTTGGGCGTGAGCGTGGCGCAGATTTCTTTGGTTATTAACACGATTTTCGCGTCTTATCTGCAATCGGGCAGCGTTTCATGGATGTATTACGCCGACCGCATGATGGAGCTGCCCGGCGGCGTGCTGGGGGCGGCCCTCGGTACGATTTTGCTGCCGACTTTGTCCAAACACTCGGCAAACCAAGATACGGAACAGTTTTCCGCCCTGCTCGACTGGGGTTTGCGCCTGTGCATGCTGCTGACGCTGCCGGCGGCGGCAGGGATGGCGGTGTTGTCATTCCCGCTGGTGGCGACGCTGTTTATGTACCGCGAATTTACGCTGTTTGACGCGCAAATGACACAACACGCGCTGATTGCCTATTCTTTCGGTTTAATCGGTTTAATCATGATTAAAGTGTTGGCGCCCGGCTTTTATGCGCGGCAAAACATCAAAACGCCCGTCAAAATCGCCATCTTCACGCTTATCTGCACGCAGTTGATGAACCTCGCCTTTATCGGCCCGTTGAAACACGCCGGGCTTTCGCTCGCCATCGGCTTGGGCGCGTGCATCAATGCGGGATTGTTGTTCTTCCTGTTACGCAGACACGGCATTTACCGGCCCGGCAGGGGTTGGGCGGCGTTCTTGGCGAAAATGCTGCTCTCGCTCGCCGTGATGTGCGGCGGCCTGTATGCCGCCCAAATCTGGCTGCCGTTCGACTGGACACACGCCGGTGGAATGCGGAAAGCGGGGCAGCTCTGCATCCTGATTACCGTCGGCGGCGGACTGTATTTCGCATCTCTGGCGGCTTTGGGCTTCCGTCCGCGCCATTTCAAACGCGTGGAAAGCTGACCGGTGCCGATATCCTTTTTCGGAAAACGCTTTTTCCGCGCCTATATTCGGGCGCGCATCCCCCGCGTCCGCACCGGCCGGACGGGCTGCCGCATCATCAATGCCGTCTGAAAACAGAAAAACCGATACCTTATGATTTTGACACCGCCGGACACACCGTTTTTCCTCCGCAACGGCAATGCCGATACGATTGCCGCCAAATTCCTGCAACGCCCCGCGCCCGCATACCGCCGAGAGCTGCTTCCCGACAGCACGGGTAAAACCAAAGTCGCCTACGACTTTTCAGACGGCATGTCGCCCGATGCGCCGCTGGTCGTGCTGTTTCACGGTTTGGAAGGAAGCAGCCGCAGCCATTACGCGGTCGAACTGATGCTTGCGGTACGCGATCGCGGTTGGCACGGCGTAGTCGTCCATTTCCGCAGCTGCGGCGGCATTGCGAACACCGCCCCGGTGTTCTACCACTTGGGCGATACCGCCGAAATCGCCTTTACTTTGGACACGCTCGCCGCGCGTTACCGTGAAATATACGCCGTCGGCGTATCGCTGGGCGGCAACGCGCTGGCAAAATATTTGGGCGAACAGGGCGAAAACGCGCTGCCGCAAGCCGCCGCCGTCATCTCCGCCCCCGTCGATGCAGAGGCGGCAGGCAGCCGCTTCGACAGCGGCATCACGCGGCTGCTCTACACGCGCTACTTCCTCCGCACCCTGATACCCAAAGCACGGTCGCTCCAAGGTTTTCAGACGGCATTTGCCGCAGGGTGCAAAACACTGGGCGAGTTTGACGACCGTTTCACCGCACCGCTGCACGGCTTTGCCGACCGGCACGACTACTACCGCCAAACTTCCTGCAAACCGCTGCTCAAACACGTTGCCAAACCGCTGCTGCTGCTCAATGCCGTCAACGACCCCTTCCTGCCGCCCGAAGCACTGCCGACACCGGACGAAGTGTCCGAAGCCGTTACCCTGTTCCAACCGGCACACGGGGGACATGTCGGCTTTGTCGGCAGCACCGGCGGCAGGCTGCACCTGCAATGGCTGCCGCAGACCGTCCTGTCCTATTTCGACAGCTTCCGCACAAACAGGCGGTAACGGTTTGATGCTAATATTCCCCTTTCCCCGGACGAATACGGAACCCGATATGACCGACATCCTCAATAAAATCCTTGCCACCAAGGCACAGGAAGTTACCGCCCAAAAAGCCGCCGTCAACGCCGAACACATCCGCGCACTTGCCGCAGAAGCCGCGCCCGTCCGCAGCTTCATCGATTCGATACGCGGCAAACACCGCCTAAACCTGCCCGCCGTCATTGCCGAAATCAAAAAGGCAAGCCCGAGCAAAGGCCTGATCCGTCCGGACTTCCGACCGGCCGAGATTGCCCGCGCCTATGAAAACGCCGGAGCGGCGTGTTTGTCCGTACTGACCGACGAACCCTATTTCCAAGGTTCGCCCGAATACCTCAAACAGGCGCGCGAAGCCGTATCGCTGCCCGTGCTGCGCAAAGACTTCATCATCGACGAATATCAGGTTTATCAGGCGCGCGCATGGGGGGCGGATGCCGTCCTGCTGATTGCCGCCGCACTGGAACAGGAACAATTGGAACGCTTTGAAGCGGTGGCGCACGAATTGGGCATGACCGTCCTGCTCGAGCTGCACGATGAAACCGAATTGGAAAAATGCCGCAACCTGACCACGCCGTTGTGGGGCGTAAACAACCGCAACCTGAGGACTTTTGAAGTCTCCCTCGACCAAACCCTGTCGCTGCTGCCCGCGCTGGAAGGCAAAACCGTCGTAACCGAAAGCGGCATTACAGGCAAGGCGGATGTGGAATTTATGCAATCGCGCGGTGTGCACACCTTCCTGATCGGCGAAACGTTCATGCGTGCCGACGATATTGAAGCAGAAGTGGGCAAACTCTTCTAAATCTCGATTTCAGACGGCATATTGCCGCCGACCGATCAACATCCTTACCGAGCACGGAACCATCATGCACCGACCGACCGCCAAACAGATTTTGCACGAAGTATTCGGTTATCCCGAATTTCGCGGCAGGCAGGAGGCTATCGTCAATGCTTTGGCAGGCGGCGGGAGTTTGATGGTGCTGATGCCGACGGGCGGGGGCAAGTCTTTGTGTTACCAGATTCCCGCGCTGATGCGCGAAGGCGTGGCGGTTGTCGTATCGCCGCTGATTGCGCTGATGAACGACCAAGTGGCCAGCCTGCATGTAGCCGGGATTGAAGCGGCGGCAGTCAACAGCAGTACGTCGGCAGATGAGGCGCGCGAGATTGCCGACAAGCTTGCCCAAGGCCGTCTGAAACTGCTTTATGTCGCACCGGAACGCTTGGTTACCGACCGCTTTTTGCGTTTTCTCGACCAACAAACCGTCAGCCTGTTTGCCATTGATGAGGCGCATTGCGTCAGCCAATGGGGACACGATTTCCGCCCCGAATACCAACAGCTCGGCATGCTTGCCGAACGCTATCCGAACGTCCCGCGCATCGCCCTGACCGCCACCGCCGATGCGGCCACGCGCGCCGACATCAAGCATTATCTGCACTTGGACGATGCGCCCGAATTTGTCTCCAGCTTTGACCGCCCGAATATTTATTATCAGGTTATCGAAAAAAACAACGGCAAAAAACAATTGCTGGATTTCATCCGTAAAGAAATGACGGGGCAAAGCGGCATTGTGTATTGCTTAAGCCGCAAAAAGGTTGAAGATGTGGCGCAGTTTTTGCGTGAAAACGGATTAAACGCGATTCCGTATCATGCCGGTTTGAGCATGGACGTACGTGAGGAAAACCAACACCGCTTTACGCATGAAGACAATATTATCGTGGTGGCGACCGTGGCGTTCGGCATGGGCATAGACAAACCCGACGTGCGCTTTGTCGCCCATCTCGATATGCCCCAGAGTGTCGAACATTTCTATCAGGAATCGGGGCGCGCCGGACGGGACGGGCTGCCAGCCGTGAGCTGGCTGTGTTACGGCTTGAACGATTGGGTGTTGCTGCGCGAACGGATTGCCGAAGGCAACAGCGATGAAGTGCAAAAGCAAATCGAAATGCAAAAACTCGATGCCATGCTTTCCGTCTGCGAAACCGCCGCCTGCCGCCGCGTACTGCTGCTCAAACATTTCGGCGAAGAATCCGAACCCTGCGGCCATTGCGACAACTGCCTGCATCCGCCCGTGCGGTTTGACGGCACGGTGTTGGTGCAAAAATTACTCAGCTGCGTGTACCGCGCCGGACAACGTTTTGCCGCCGGTTACATCACCAACCTTTTGCGCGGCAAAAGCGACGATTGGATACGCGGCAACCGGCACGAACAACTGTCCACCTTCGGCATCGGTGCGGAGTTGTCCGACAAAGAATGGCGCAGCGTCATCCGCCAGTGCATCAGCCTCGGCTACCTCACCGTCAACATTGCCCGATATCAGGCATTGCAACTGACCGAAGCCGCCAAAAAAGTCCTCAAAGGCGAAACCGAAGTGATGCTGCGTCCGCTCAAGCGCGACAAGCCAGCCGTCCGCACCCTCAAAGACAACTGGCTGCGTACCGAACGCGAAGAGCGTTTGTGGCAGGCATTGCGCGTTTGGCGTATGAAACAGGCAGAAGCCGAAGGCATCCCCGCCTATATGATTTTCGGCGATAAAACCCTGCGCGACCTTGTCGAAAAAATGCCGCAAGACCTCAACGGTCTGCACGACATCTACGGCTTGGGCGAAGCCAAAATCGACCGTTTCGGACACGGCATACTCAAAGTCTGCCAAAACGCCGCCGACTTTAGCCACGATGCCGTCATCCGTCCGCAAACCGAACGCGAACAGCAACTGCGTCAAAAACTCGAAGTCTGGCGGTATGAACAGGCAAGGGCGGAAAACTGCGCCCTGTATGCCGTCCTCTCCGACGAAAGCCTTGCCGACATACTTGCCGATACGCCCGAAACCGAAACCGACCTCGAAGGCGTGCACGGCTTGGGCAGCGTACGCGCCACCAAATACGGACGGGACATCCTCGCCATATGCCGTCCGTTTTCAGACGGCATCGATGAAGCCGCCAAACGCAAACGCCGCCTGATGCGCGCCCTGATTCAATGGTGCGGCGAAACGGCAAAACACGAACAGTCCGAACCCTACCGCATTCTCAGCAAAGCCGCCCTGCGCGCCATTGCCGCCAAACAGCCGGAAGGTTTGGCGGAGCTTGCCGCCGTATATGGCGTAGGCGAGAAAAGCCGCACGTTACGGTGCGGCGGTATTGGCGGTGTTGGA
>ADBE01000019.1 GCA_000176735.1 Neisseria polysaccharea ATCC 43768
GGATGTTGCAGGTATAATGTCGGGCTTGGTACAAGCGGAGGGGAAGCATTGTGTTTTCTGAGCGGAAGTTAAACATAAAATCAGGTGAGAATATGGCTGCGTACGACAGTTTGATGGTATTTACAGGCAATGCCAATCCCGAATTGGCACAACGTGTTGTCAAGCATTTGGATATTTCCTTGGGAGATGCTTCGGTTTCCAAATTCTCAGACGGTGAAGTTGCCGTCGAGTTGTTGGAAAACGTACGTGGTCGCGATGTCTTTATCCTTCAGCCTACTTGCGCACCGACCAATGATAACCTGATGGAAATCCTGACAATGGCGGATGCGCTCAAACGTGCCTCGGCAGGCCGCATCACGGCAGCTATTCCGTATTTCGGCTATGCGCGCCAAGACCGCCGTCCGCGTTCCGTCCGCGTTCCGATTTCTGCCAAACTGGTAGCAAATATGCTGTATTCGGCAGGGATCGACCGTGTTTTGACTGTCGATTTGCATGCCGACCAGATTCAAGGCTTCTTCGATATTCCTGTGGATAATATTTATGCCACCCCGATTCTGTTGAACGACATCAAGCAGCAGCGGATTGAAAATCTGACCGTCGTCAGCCCGGATATCGGCGGTGTCGTCCGCGCCCGCGCCGTGGCAAAATCCTTGAATGCCGACTTGGCAATCATCGATAAACGCCGCCCAAAAGCCAATGTGGCGGAAGTCATGAACATCATCGGCGATATTCAAGGCAGAACCTGTCTGATTGTGGACGATATGATCGACACTGCAAATACGCTGTGCAAAGCCGCCGTTGCCCTGAAAGAGCGGGGTGCGGAACGTGTTCTGGCCTATGCCAGCCACGCCGTATTCTCCGGAGAGGCAGTCAGCCGTATTGCCTCGTCCGAAATCGACCAGGTGGTCGTAACCGATACCATTCCTTTGTCTGAAGCGGCCAAACAATGCGGCCGTATCCGTCAGGTAACGATTGCAGGTTTGTTGGCTGAAACGGTTCGCCGTATCAGCAACGAAGAATCCGTCTCATATCTTTTCAATGAAGAAGTGATGACAGGCAGCATGTTGCTGCCATAAGCCCGAAGCCGTCTTAAGCTGGTCGCGGCCGATGACGGTAGTTTTATTTAAATTGGAGTATTTAACATGACTTATGAAATTCAAGCCTCTGTTCGTGAAGCACAAGGCACTGGTGCGAGCCGCCGCCTGCGTCGCGAAGGTCAAATCCCCGGTATTTTGTACGGCGAAGGTCAAGAGCCCGTTGCGATTGCCGTGGATCACAAAACCGTATTCTACGCATTGGAAAAAGAATCTTTCCATACCGCGTTGATTAAATTGTCTCTGAACGGCGAAACCAAAGACGTTATCGTCCGCGATTTCCAAATGCACCCGTTCCGCCGCGAAGTCCAACACATCGACTTCCAAGCCGTTAAAGCCGATCAGCTTGTACGCATCCGTGTTCCCCTGCACATTGTTAACGCTGAAAACTCTCAAGCCGTTAAACTGCAAGGCGGTCGTGTATCTCTGTTGAACACGACTGTTGAAGTGCTTGCGCTGCCTGCCAATATCCCTGCTTTCTTGGATTTGGATTGTGCCGAAGTGGTTGCCGGCGACATTTTGCACTTGTCAGACATCAAATTGCCTGAAGGTGTCGAAAGCGTTTCCCTGAAACGCAATGAAAATCTGGCTGTTGCCACCGTTACCGGTAAAAAACGCTGATTGATTGAAAAGCAGGCGGTACGTATATGATGCGTACCGCCTTATTATTTTTGGCTGTGTTTCAATATTTGGTTGATTTCATCCGTTTATAAGGGAAAACCGCTTATTTCCGTTTGGGTGGAAATCTATCTAGGCGTATTGCACGACAACGGATGCTTGGCTCAAAAACGGCATTTCGTACCGGATGAAAATGAAGAAGATATGTCGTTCACATTCCGGCAGCCGCCCGATCCGAACCGGCTATCAGAGATAGTCGGTCAACTTTTACCCTGAAAATCACTTTTCTTTCAACTTTTGAAACATCCTGATAAAAGGATATTTCGTACCCCGCTCTTGATGGACATAGTTATGGCAACCGAACCGAACCGAAATTATACACGATTTAGAAAATAATTTCAAACAAAACAATATATTAAAATTCAAACAACTCTTTCCCGAAGTCTTTTGCGAAGACCAAATCGATTTTGAGAAGCTCAAACTCGTCCTCGGCGCGGAAAACCTTGCCGGCGCGGGCGAACGTTACCAACTCGATTGGGCGGGTAAAACCGCCGCCTATCTCAACCTGCAAAGCCCCACTTCCCGCACCCTCGTTCCCTGCAAAGAAGAATCCGCAGATTTCGACGGTACGCAAAACGTGTTTATCGAAGCCGAAAACCTCGAAGCACTGAAAATCCTGCAAAAATCCTACGCCGGCAGCGTGAAGATGATTTACATCGACCCGCCCTACAACACCGGCAACGATTCCTTTATTTATCCCGACAAATTCTCCGAAAGCCGCGAAGAATACGCCCGCCGCGTGGGCGATACCGACAATGCGGGCTACCTGAAGCGCGACGGCGTATTCCAAGGCGTATGGCGCAAAAACGGCAAAGACAGCGGCCATTACCACAGCAACTGGCTCTCCATGATGCTGCCGCGCCTGCATCTGGCGAAAACCCTGCTGCGCGAAGACGGTGTGATTTTCATCAGTATTGACGACAACGAACAGGCACAGTTGAAACTGCTGTGTGATGAAGTGTTTGGGACGGAGAATTTTGTGTCAAATATTATATGGGAGAAGAGGTATACCAGAAGTAACAACGCCCGCATGTTCACAACATTAACGGAGCAGATAGTTTGCTACAGGAAATCTGATAACTTACAGGAGTTAAAAGAGCCTAGAAATGAAAAAGCAGATTCCACTTATACCAATCCAGATAATGACCCAAGAGGAGTATGGACAAGCGTATCTTGTGTTAACCCAGCAACAAAGGAACAACGCCCGAATTTATCATATGAAATACAAAATCCACACACGGGAGAAGTCATTACACACCCAACAAATGCATGGAAATTTGAGCATTCAAAATATTTATCCTATCAGGAAGATAACAGACTGTATTGGGGAAAGAATGGAGAAAACAAATATCCACGCTTAAAGAAATTTCTCACAGAGATGGATGGCGGAATGGTGCCAGTTGATTTATGGAAACATGATGAAACAGGAACAACAGATGCTGCCAGCAAAGAGTTGGAATCCATGATTGGTAAAGGAATATTTACTTTTCCGAAACCTCCTTCATTAATCAAAAGGATGCTTAAAATTGCATCAAATAAAAAAGATTCAATTATATTAGACTTCTTCACCGGCTCCGGCACTACCGCCCATGCCGTGATGCAACTGAATGCCGAAGACGGCGGCAACCGCCGCTATATCTGCGTGCAACTGCCCGAAGAAACCGACGAGAAATCCGAAGCACGCAAGGCCGGGTTTGACACCATTGCCGAAATCGCCAAAGAACGCATCCGCCGCGCGGGTAGGCAGATTTCAGACGGCCTTCAAGACGGATCGGAAATAGATACGGGTTTCAAAGTTTTCAAACTTGCCGAAAGCGGTTTCAAACAATGGCGGCAGTCCGGACAAGCCGATACGGAAGCCCTGCAACGCGAATTGTCCTTGAACATTGATTCCGTGCTGTCTGAAACGCCGTCTGAAAACCTGCTCTGCGAATTGATGCTGCGTTTAGGTTTGAAGCTGACTTGCAAGGTTTCGCTTTCAGACGGCGTGTATTTCGTGGAAGACGAGGATACGGGCGGACTGTACGCCTTCCTGCTGGAACGCGTGAATCAGGATTTGATTGATGCCGTGCTGGCGAAGCATCCCGTCAAGGCGGTGGTTTTGGACAGGCTGTTCGACGGCGACGACGCGCTCAAAGGCAATACCGTATTGCAGATGAAGGACGCGGGCGTGATGTTCGAATGCGTGTAGTCAGCGGAAAACCGGAAGTGCCGTCTGCCGTCATTCCCGTGAAGGCGGGAATCTAGAAACTCAAAGTTGCAAGAATTTATCGGAAATGACTGAAACCCAACGAACCTAGATTCCCACTTTCGCGGGAATGACGATATATCAGTTTCTGCGCCGACAGGTCTGGATTCCCGCCTGCGCGGGAATGACGGCAAAGAGGTGGATTTTCCGCGCGACAGCGGATAGAAGGAAATAAAAATGGAATTGAAATTTGAAGAACTGCCCTATCAGCTTGAGGCGGTAAATGCCGTTGCGAATCTTTTTGCAGGGCAGCCGAACCATACTCGGACATTTGATTTGACCAGTCAGGGGACGGGGCGGTTTGTCGGCAACGGCTTGGATTTGGATTGGGAAACGCTAGGCCGGAATCTGAATGCGGTGCAAAAGCAAAACGGACAGCCTGAAACGAAAATCGGTGCGCACGGGCTGAATTTTTCTCTGGAAATGGAAACGGGTACGGGCAAAACCTATATCTATCTGCGTACGGTTTACGAATTAAACCGCCGTTGCGGCTGGAAGAAGTTTGTCATTGTCGTGCCGAGTGTGCCGATACGCGAAGGCGTGTTGAAAAGCCTGGAAATTACGAAGGCGCATTTTGACGGGGTGTTCGGCAGGCCTGTGATGCGTTATGCGGAATATTCAAGCGGCCGGCTGTCGGATTTGCGCGCTTTTGCGGTAAACGACCATATCGAAATTTTGGTAATCAATATCCAGTCGTTTGAAAAAGACGGAAACGTGATCAATAAGGTAAACGAAAGCGGGGACGCACCGATTAAGTTTATTCAGGAAACGTGTCCCATCGTCATCATCGACGAACCGCAAAATATGGAAACGGAAGGCCGTCTGAACGCTTTGGCATCGCTCAATCCGCTCTTTACCCTGCGCTATTCGGCAACGCATAAAAAACCGTATCACAAGGTGTACAGCCTGAATCCCGTGCAGGCATACAATTTGAAGCTGGTCAAGCAAATCGAAGTTTTGCCGGTATTGGCGGAAAACGATGTGAACGGCGCATTTGCGGAGCTGCTGGAAGTGAAACAGGCGGCCAAAGGCCGTCTGAAAGCCGATTTGAACATTCATTATCAGGATAAAAAGGAAACCAAGAAGAAAAAGGTATCCGTCAAATCGGGAGACGATTTGTTTGAAAAATCGGGCGGCAACGAAGCCTACCGCCACGGTTTCATCATCGACGGCCTGGATTTTGAGAATCAGGAATTGGCGTTCTCAAGCGGTAAAACCATTATGCGCGGCGGAGACGGCGATGCGGTGCGCGATGAAATTATGAAAAACCAAATCCGCGAAACGGTAAGGGAGCATTTGGCGAAGGAGAAACGGCTGAATCCGCTGGGGATTAAGGTGTTGTCGCTGTTCTTCATCGACCGCGTGGAGAATTACCGCACAGAAGACGGAACGGCAGGCAAGTTTGCCCTTTGGTTTGAAAAAATCTATCGGGAGCTTGCAGGCAATAGCGATACGGCGGGCGTACACGACGGCTATTTCTCGCAAGACAGGAAAGGCCGTCTGAAAAACACCGACGGCACGACGCAGGCGGATAACGATACCTACCGCCTGATTATGCGCGACAAGGAAACCCTGCTTTCCTTTGACAGCCCGCTGCGCTTTATCTTTTCCCATTCCGCGCTGAAAGAAGGCTGGGACAATCCCAATGTTTTCCAAATCTGCACGCTCAACGAAACCCGCTCGCCGCTGAAAAAGCGGCAGGAAATCGGGCGCGGGCTGCGTATCGCCGTCAATCAGGAAGGGCGGCGCGTGCGCGATGAAAACGTGAACATACTGACCGTTGTGCCGAACGAAAGCTACGAATTGTTTGCCGCAAATCTGCAAAAGGAATACGAAGACGAATGCGGTATCAAATTTGCCGCCGAAAACATCAAAAACGGCAATAAGAAGAAAAAACAGCTGTTCCGCAAAGATTTTCCGCTCGATCCCGAATTTCAGGCAATTTGGGACAAGTTGAAATACAAAACGCGCTATCGCGTGCGCTTCGATACGGAAGAATTGATCAAACAGGCTTCAGCGGCAGTAGCAAATTTGCCAGAAATCCAAAAGCCGAGAATCCGCATCAAAAAAGCACATTTGAAACAATCCCAAACCTACGGTATCGAAACAGTCGAAATTGCCGGCCGCAGTCGTGAAATGGACGTTCAATGGGAAATCCCGGACATACTCGGCGAAATCCAAAGAAAAACGGGGCTGACGCGGCGCACGGTGTACGAAATCATCACACAGTCAGGTCGTCTGAAAGATGTAGCTGGTAATCCGCAACGCTTCATCGACCTTGCTGCCGAAGCGGTAAACCGCAGCTTGTACGCGTTGATGGCGGCAGGAATCGAGTATGAACAAACCGGAGAAGTGTACGACCAAAAGCTGTTGGAAGACATGGAGCGTGAAGGCATCGAGTTTTACGAAAACGGTTTTACATTCACAGTAAGCAATCCGCAAAAAACCATTTGCGAAAACTACATCCCTTTGGATTCCGGCACGGAAAAAGCCTTTGCCCAAAATTGCGAGGATTATGATGCGAAAAATGAAGGAGGCGTGGCGTTTTACTTCAAACTGCCCGGCTGGTTCAAAATTCCTACCCCGCTTGGCAATTACAATCCCGATTGGGCGGTGGTAAAACAGGTTCGGGACAAAGTGTATTTCGTTGCAGAAACCAAAAATACCGGCAAAGGTATTCAGGCTGGGGTGGATACGGACAAACTACGCCAGAATGAGAGGCTGAAAATCGAATGCGGTGAACGGCATTTTGAAGCACTGGGCGGTTTGGCATACTGTGTTGTGGAAAAAGTGGGGGACTTAAAGTTAGAAAAAGAGGAGCAGGCTTAAAACAAACAGGTGTAATCGTAGTATGGCGATGTTGGATTGGGGCGGCGGCAACCGAAGATGCGGATATGGTAATGACTTTGATTGGGTAAACCGATCGGGGACTGAAGATTGTTTCAGACGGTCTGTTGATTTTCTTATTTCGGAAATGGGAAGATGGAAGGCTATTGCCCTGTCAGACGCGTCCAAAGCCTTTGCCACCGGCTTCTTTTTTCTACATTTTCCAGTGCGACGATTTCTTTTTCGGCAACGGTATATCCGTTTTGTCTGATTTTGATTTTTCCTAAAATCTGCCCTTTTTTTACCGGGGCGGGAATCGGCTGTATGGTTTCCAAAATCTGTTCGGCTGTTTTCGCTTCCTTATGTGGCAGAGTGATGTAGGCTTCTTTGAGGAAGCCTGCGCGGACGGTTTTTTTGCTGCCTCCGGAAATTTGGATTTGGGCAACGGTTTTGCCTTTCGGATATATTTTGGGCGTATCGAAGGCCTGCAATGCCCAGTTCAGCAGCTTGCTGTTGTCCGATGCGCGTGTTTCCGCCGATTCCGAACCCAATGTGATGACAAGGATGTGCCTGCCGTTGCCGGAGTATGACACGGCAAGGTTGTAGCCGCCGCTTTCTGTGTGTCCGGCTTTCAGACCGTTTACATTGTTGTCCCTATATAAAAGGATATTGCGGTTGTTTTGTTCTATATTTTTGAATTTGAAAGATTTGATGGAAAACAGCGGGTAATATTCCGGAAAGTCGCGCATCAATGCTTCAGACAGCAGGGCGAGGTCTTTGGCGGTGGAAACCTGTCCTTCTCTACTCAAGCCTGTCGGGTTTTTGAATACGGTGTTTTTCATGCCCAGGCGTCGGGCTTCTTTGTTCATTTGTTGCACAAAATTTTCAATCGAGCCGTTGCCCAGCCGGCCGGCAAGGGTTAGGGCGGCATCGTTTGCGGATAGGGCAATCATGCCTTTTAAGAGTTTGTCGGTGCTGACCGTATCGCCGGGACGTACAAACATTCTGCTCCCTTCTGAAGCCCATGCGGATTCGGGTATTTTTAAGTTTTCTTCAGATTGGATATTTCCCGATTTCATGTTTTTGAAAACCAGATATGCGGTCATCAGTTGGGTTAGTGCCGCCGGTTCGACAGGGGTATTGATGTTTTTGGCGGATAAAGTCTGTCTGCTTTGAAGGTCGATAACGATGTGTGCCGCTGTGAGGGTTTCGGGTGTTTGGAGCGTGGGGGCGGCGTGTACCGTCAGTTTGTTGGGCGCGGGCGATGCAGCCGTTGCGTGAGAAACGCCTAAGATGATGGAAAGCAGGACGGGCAGGATTTTATGTGCTGTCATGAAATATTCTAATTGTGTGAGTGTTTCAGCCTGCCGATTATACGCTTAGGGTGTCTGATCGGGCGGATTTTTCTTGCTTTCGCGCCGTCTTGGGCGTATGGTTTTGGGTTTTGCGATTTTAATAAACCGATTATCCCATATTGAATTATGAACACGCCCCTTCCTTATTCCGATTACCTCATCCGCATCCTGACGGCATCTGTCTATGATGTCGCGGTCGAAACGCCTTTGGAACCGGCACGCAGCCTTTCTGTACGTTTGAAAAACAACATCCTTTTGAAACGCGAAGATTTGCAGCCGGTTTTTTCGTTCAAAATACGCGGCGCGTACAACAAAATGTCCAAGTTGCCGAAAGATGCGCTCGCTTGCGGCGTGATTGCGGCAAGCGCGGGCAACCATGCCCAAGGCGTGGCGTTGTCCGCACAGCGTTTGGGCTGCCGTGCCGTTATCGTTATGCCGGAGACTACGCCGAAAATCAAAGTGGATGCGGTCAAAAGCCGTGGCGGCGAGGTGGTTTTGCGGGGTGTTTCATACAACGATGCATACGATTATGCGATGGAGTTGGCGGAAAAAGAAGGGTTAACCTATATCGCACCGTTTGACGATCCCGATGTAATTGCGGGACAAGGGACGGTAGGGATGGAAATTGTCAGCCAGCATCCGGATGATATTCACGCCGTATTCGTCCCGATAGGGGGAGGCGGTTTGGCGGCGGGCGTGGCGGCATTTATCAAGCAGGTCCGTCCCGAAATCAAAGTCATCGGCGTACAGACCAACGATTCCTGCTGTATGAAACAGTCGATCGAAGCGGGAGAAATCGTCCATTTGAAAGATGTCGGGCTGTTTTCAGACGGCACTGCGGTCAAAGTCGTCGGAAACGAAACCTTCCGCCTCTGCAAAGAACTTTTGGATGAAATCATTACAGTCGATACCGATGCGGTTTGCGGTGCGGTCAAGGATATTTTCGATGATACGCGCAGCATTACCGAGCCGGCGGGTGCATTGGCATTGGCAGGATTGAAGGCTTATATCGCACGTGGCGGCATCAAGGGGCAGACCCTGATTGCCGTTACCAGCGGTGCGAATATGAATTTTCACCGTTTGCGCCACGTTTCGGAACGGAGCGAATTGGGTGAGGGCAACGAAGGTATTTTTGCCGTTACCATCCCTGAAGAACGCGGCAGCTTCCTTAAGTTTGTCAATATATTGGGAAATAGGAATATTACCGAGTTCAACTACCGCTACGGAGACGATGAAAAAGCGCATATCTTTGTCGGACTTCAAGCGGCAGGCCCGCAGGATTTGGCGGTTATCGGCAGCCGGTTGGATGAGGCGGGATTGCCCAATGTCGACCTGACCGATGATGAGATTGCCAAAATCCATATCCGTTATATGGTCGGAGGGCGGACGGACAAAGTAGAAAACGAGCGTCTGGTCAGTTTTGAGTTTCCGGAGCGTCCGGGGGCATTGGCGCGTTTTTTGAACCATATGCAGGGAGGGTGGAATATTACGCTCTTCCATTACCGCAACCACGGTGCGGATTACGGGCGGATTTTGGTCGGTATCGATGTGCCGCCTCACGATGCCGCCGCATTTGACGGTTTCTTGGAAAGTCTGGGATACAGCTATCACGAGGAAACGCAAAATGCCGCGTACAAGCTGTTTCTTGCCTGACGCTTGAAAGCAAAATGCCGTCTGAAAGCCTTTCAGACGGCATTGTGCTTTCAGGGTTAAATCGAATATTCAATCAGCTCGTTTTGGGAAAAAACATAAACCTGTTTTGGAATTAAGTTTAATTCTTTACCTTCAGCGATTGGGTAACGCGCGGCATCGCTGCCAGCCAGCGTGATATGCACGTCTTGTTTGTCGTGTTTCACCAAAACGTGCGTCAATGCGCCGACGGCGTGGATTTTTTCGATTTCGGCACAAATCATCGGTGTTTCGTTTTCGGCGGCGATCTGCCATTCGTGCGGACGGATGTAGCCGATGGCAGTTTGCTCCTGCCATTTGTATTGTGCGTCCAATTTCCACGCGAAGCCGTTGTAATACCAGATGCCTTTTTCGATTCTGCCTTCAAAAGCGTCGGTTTCGCCGAGGAACTCGGTAACGAAGGCGTTTTCGGGTTTGCGGTAAATGGCTTCGGCACTGCCGGTTTGTTCGATTTTGCCGTGGTTCATCACGACGATTTCGTCGGAAACTTCGAGGGCTTCTTCTTGGTCGTGCGTAACCAGAATGCTGGTTACGCCGAGGTTATGATGAATGTCGCTCAACCAGGTGCGTAATTCTTTGCGTACTTTGGCATCCAACGCGCCGAAGGGTTCGTCCAAAAGCAGGAGTTTGGGTTTGACCGCAAGCGCACGGGCGAGGGCGATGCGCTGACGTTGCCCGCCGGAGAGTTGGTGCGGATAGGATTTTGCCAAATGCGAGAGCTGCACGAGCTTGAGCAATTCTTCGACTTTGGCGCGGATTTGCCCTTTGGACGGGCGTTCGGACTTGGGCAATACGGTCAAACCGAAAGCAACATTGTCAAACACGGTCATATGGCGGAAGAGGGCGTAGTGTTGGAACACGAAGCCGACTTTGCGCTCGCGGACGTGTTTGGCGGTTACGTCTTGCCCGTCAAACAGAATCTTGCCGCCGTCGGCGTTTTCCAGTCCGACGATAATGCGTAAAAGCGTGGTTTTGCCACAGCCGGACGGGCCGAGCAGGGAAACGAGTTTGCCGGTGGGGACGTTGAGGTTGATGTTTTTCAGCGCATGAAAATTGCCGAAGTGTTTGTTTAAGTTTTGGATGGTGATGCTCATGCTGCGTTCCTTTCGGCGGCGGCGAGTTTTTTATCTTGTAATTTGGTGATGATGTTTTGCACCGCCAGCGTCGCCAGTGCTAAAAGTGCCAATACGCCGGAGAGGGCGAATGCGCCGGTGAAATTGTATTCGTTGTAGAAGATTTCGACCAAAAGCGGAATGGTGTTGGTTTCGCCGCGTATATGTCCCGATACCACGCTGACCGCGCCGAATTCGCCCATCGCGCGGGCGTTGGTAAGGATGATGCCGTAGAGTAACGCCC
>ADBE01000018.1 GCA_000176735.1 Neisseria polysaccharea ATCC 43768
GCGGCGATTTGTGCCTGTTTCTCTTCGTCGCTCAAGGTTTCGTCGGCACGGATGGCATCGGTTTGGTGCTTCAGGTTGCCGCCTAAAACGATGTCCGTACCGCGTCCCGCCATATTGGTGGCAACAGTAATCGCGCCGACTTTGCCGGCTTGGGCGACAATCAGGGCTTCGCGTTCGTGTTCTTTGGCGTTGAGGACGTTGTGCGGCAGTCCGGCTTTTTGCAGAAGGTGGGAGACCAGTTCGGAGTTTTCGATGCTGGTTGTACCGACGAGGACGGGCTGCCCGCGTTTGTGGCATTCCTCGATGTCTTTGACGACGGCTTCGAATTTTTCTTCGGCGGAACGGAAAATCTGGTCGTTGAAGTCTTTGCGCTGTACGGGGCGGTTGGTCGGGATAATGACGGTTTCGAGGTTATAAATGCTTTGGAACTCGAAAGCCTCGGTATCTGCCGTACCGGTCATACCGGAGAGCTTGGTGTACAGGCGGAAATAGTTTTGGAAGGTGATGGAGGCGAGGGTTTGGTTTTCGCGTTTGATTTCCACGCCTTCTTTGGCTTCGACGGCTTGATGCAGACCCTCCGACCAGCGGCGGCCGGACATCAGACGGCCTGTAAATTCGTCAACGATGACGATTTCGCCGTCTTGGATAACGTAATGTTGGTCTTTGTGGAACAGCGAGTGCGCGCGCAATGCTGCCATAAGGTGGTGCATCAGGGCGATGTTGGCGGCGGAATAGAGCGAGTCGTTTTCTGCCAGCAGCCCCATTTGGGTCAGGATTTGTTCGGCGTGTTCGTGGCCCGTCTCGCTCAGGATGACCTGATGTGCCTTTTCGTCGACCCAATAGTCGCCTTCGCCTTCTTCTGTCTCTTGACGGACGAGGTGGGGCGGGACGGTGTTCATGATTTGGTAGAGCCGGATGTTGTCGTCTGCCTGACCGGAGATAATCAGCGGGGTACGCGCTTCGTCAATCAAGATGGAATCCACTTCATCGACAACGGCAAAATTCAATTCGCGCTGCACTTTGTCGTATTGGTCGGTCACCATATTGTCGCGCAGGTAGTCGAAGCCGAATTCGTTGTTCGTACCGTAGGTAATGTCGGCAGCGTAGGCGTTTTGGCGGTCAAACGGCTGCATGTCTGAAATAATCACGCCCACGGTCAGACCGAGGAAATTATAGAGCGGCTCCATAATGCCGGCATCGCGCGAGGCGAGGTAGTCGTTGACGGTTACGACGTGCACGCCTTTGCCGGCCAGCGCGTTGAGATAGACGGCAAGGGTGGCGACCAGGGTTTTGCCTTCGCCGGTACGCATTTCGGCGATTTTGCCGTCGTGCAGCACCATACCGCCGATAAGCTGTACGTCGAAGTGGCGCATACCGAGCACGCGGCGGGACGCTTCGCGGCAGACGGCGAAGGCTTCGACCAAGATGTCGTCCAAAGTCTGGCCGTCGGCGAGGCGTTGTTTGAATTCGGCGGTTTTGACCTGTAAATCCGCGTCGCTCAAGGCTTTCATTTGTTCTTCGAGTGCGTTGGTTTTGACAACGGATTTGCGGTATTGTTTGAGCAGCCGGTCGTTGCGGCTGCCGAAGATTTTTTTGGCGATGTTTGTCAGCATGAATGATTCCTGCGCCTGATATAATAGTGGGCGAAGATGCGATTTTATCACAAGCGGTTGCGTAAAGTGCCAATGCCGTCTGAAAATTAAAGGCGCGTTTGCGGTATTTCAATCTTTCGGGACGTGTGTTTTATGGATTTGGAACAATTGGGCAGGCGGGATGCGTTGCTTTCGGGGCTTTTGAGGCAGGCGGGGGAATGGCGGCGGTTGGATGCCGCCGTGAAAAAACTGCTGCCTGCCAACCTGCACCCGCATTTTCAGACGGCATGTATCGAAGACGGCAGGCTGATTCTTTTGGCGGCAAACAATATGGCGGCATCGCGCTTGAAGATGATTGCCCCGTCGGTCTTGCCGAAGCTGGCCGGTTTGGATGAATCGGTGCGTTCCGTTGCGGTCAAGGTTGTGCCGAAGCGGGAAGGGCTGCCGAAAACCAATACCCTGCATTTGAGTCCGGCCGCATTGGAAAGTTTGAACTCGGCGGCAGCAGACTTGGAAGGCAGGCATCCCGAATTGGCGGAGGCATTGGCGGAACTGGTCAGGAAACACGGGGAATAAGGCGGCAGGTAGGGATGTTGTAAATATCCGTTAATATTTGCGCGGAAGGGGAGGATTTCCCTAATACTAAAGAAATAGCTTCGGGATAAAATTGCCCTTTTTTGGGTAAAAGATTGTAAACTTGCAAGCGGGCTTTGATTTTAAACGAAGTTTGTAGCAAAATGCCGCCCCGAAACATCTGTTTGTGCAACGCGGCGGAATCTTTTTCAAGGTTTTGTTAATGGTGCTTGCACTTTGATTTCCGTAAAACCGAACATTATTTCATCAATTGGAGATTTGTTATGAAAGCTTATCTGGCTCTGATTTCTGCTGCCGTTATCGGTTTGGCTGCCTGCTCTCAAGAACCTGCTGCACCTGCTGCCGAGGCTCCTGCAGCTTCTGAGGCTCCTGCTGCCGAAGCACCTACGGTCTCTGAGGCTGCACCGGCTGACACCGCAGCCGCACCTGCCGCCGGCAACTGTGCAACTACTGTTGAAGCCAACGACAATATGCAGTTCAACACCAAAGACATCCAAGTCAGCAAGGCTTGTAAAGAGTTCACCATCACTCTGAAACATACCGGTACGCAACCCAAAGCCAGCATGGGTCACAACCTCGTGATTGCCAAAGCTGAAGACATGGACGGCGTATTTAAAGACGGCGTAGGTGCTGCCGATACCGATTATGTTAAACCTGATGATGCACGCGTTGTTGCCCACACCAAACTGATTGGCGGCGGCGAAGAAGCTTCCCTGACTCTGGATCCTGCTAAATTGGCCGGCGGCGAATATAAATTTGCCTGTACCTTCCCAGGTCACGGTGCTTTGATGAACGGTAAAGTTACTTTGGTTGACTAATCCGTCTAAAGCTTGAAAACAGACAGCCTGCCTTGCGCAGGCTGTTTTGTTATAATCTGGAAACGTTAATTTAAGAATAAAACCTAAAAACCATGAATCCGTTTGAAACCAAAAGCGTTACCTTTGCCGAACCGATTGAAATGCTGTATGCCTGCCACGGCAAAGTGCGCCGTTTCTGCGGACAAGTCGCCATGCTGTCGGACTATATCGCCGAAAACGGCTGTAATCAGCTTGTTTTGCAAACCATCCGCCAAATCTCCCGGTATTTCAACGTTGCCGCGCCGCTGCACCATGAAGACGAAGAAGAAAACTTCTTCCCGCTGCTGCTGCAATACGCGCCGCAAGCACGTGAAGGTGTGGACGAGCTTTTGCGCCAACATATCGGGCTGCACGACAACTGGGCGGCTGTTTCCGCCGAATTTGCCAAACTCGAAGCAGACAACGCTTATGTCCCCGATGTGGAAGCGTTCAAACGCTTTGTGGCGGGATATGATGTTCATTTGGCGATTGAAGAGCCGCTGTTTGATATGGGCAACACCTTTATCCCAAAAGAAAAACTGACCGAAATCGGCGAAATCATGGCGGCGCGCCGGCGCAAATAATGCCGTCTGAAACAATCGTCTCAAGGATATATTATGCTGACCCCGAAAAGTTGCGATTTGTTCAATATCCCGTTTTTCCAATTTTCCCAGCTTAAAAAATACCAGCCTGAAAGCATTCCGCAAATCAAGGCTGACTATAAAGAAAACTGGCAGATATGGCAGCAGCTGATTCAGCAGGTTGCCGCCGAATTGGGTGCGCCGTTTGCGCCGCCGCACATCGAACGCTGGTGTAACGGCTGGCAGGTTCGCGCCCATTTCTTTGCCTACTTCAAATACGAACAATATAAAAATTCCGCCGCGATTTTGTCGATACTGCTCAACCGCCGCCGACTGAGCGTCAGCTTGGATTGGCACTGCTACAAAGCCGACGTGTCGCCGATTGCGCTGCCTGATTACAACCGTTGGTTGGATAATTTTGACACTGAAAAATACGCCGCATTCGATATGTGGCACGGCGCGGAAAGCGAATACGACGACTATCGCACCGTCGCACAACAAAGTGAATCCGACCGAAGATTGCAAAACGACGAAGACTTTTTCTGCATCGGCAAACACATCGAACGCGACGATTTGGGCAAACAGGATGTAGCAAAATGGATAGCCGAAACGGTGGAAGATTTGCTGCCGCTTTATGAAGCCTGTCATGGCAAATGATTTAGAACCTATCAACCCAAAGGTCGTCTGAAAATCAGCTTCAAGACATTTCAGACGACCTGATTTCCAAAGTGAACAAAATGACCGAAACCCAATCCCTAGAACTCGCCAAAGCGTTGATTTCCCGCCCGTCCGTTACCCCCGACGACCGAGATTGCCAAAAACTGCTTGCCGAACGCCTGCATAAAATCGGTTTTGCGGCGGAAGAACTCCATTTCGGCGACACCAAAAACATCTGGTTGCGACGCGGCACGAAAGCTCCCGTCGTCTGTTTTGCAGGGCATACCGACGTTGTACCGACAGGCCCTGTTGAAAAATGGGATTCGCCCCCGTTCGAGCCGGCCGAGCGCGACGGAAGATTATACGGGCGCGGCGCGGCGGACATGAAAACCGGCATCGCCTGTTTTGTTACCGCCTGCGAACGCTTTGTTGCCGAACACCCCGACCATCAAGGCAGCATCGCGCTCCTAATTACTTCCGACGAAGAGGGCGACGCGCTGGACGGCACGACCAAAGTCGTCGATGTATTGAAAGCGCGCAGCGAGTTGATTGATTACTGTATCGTCGGCGAACCGACCGCTGTGGACAAATTGGGCGATATGATTAAAAACGGCCGACGCGGCTCGCTGTCGGGCAACCTGACCGTCAAAGGTAAGCAAGGCCATATTGCCTATCCGCATTTGGCAATCAATCCCGTGCATACTTTTGCCCCGGCCTTGTTAGAGCTGACGCAGGAAGTCTGGGACGAAGGCAACGAATACTTCCCGCCGACCAGCTTTCAAATTTCCAATATCAACGGTGGCACAGGCGCGACCAATGTCATTCCAGGCGAGCTGAATGTCAAATTCAATTTCCGCTTTTCCACCGAGTCCACCGAAGCAGGGCTGAAACAACGCGTTCATGCCATTTTGGACAAACACGGCGTGCAATACGATTTGCAGTGGTCGTGCTCGGGGCAGCCCTTCCTGACACAAGCGGGCAAACTGACCGACGTGGCACGCGCCGCCATTGCCGAAACCTGCGGCGTAGAGACCGAATTGTCCACCACCGGCGGCACTTCGGACGGACGCTTTATTAAAGCCATTGCGAAAGAACTCATCGAATTAGGCCCGTCCAATGCCACCATCCACCAAATCAACGAAAACGTGCGGCTGGATGATATTCCGAAGCTGTCGGCGGTGTATGAGGGGATATTGGCGCGGTTGTTGGCTGAAAAGGCCGTCTGAAAAGAAGATGGGCTGTCGGATATGGATGTCCGACCATTTTATTAGACCTAATGTGAGTTTGAGATAACGCATTGATTTTTATGTAGGGCGATTTATTTAAACGGTAATCCATTCCTTCTCCCGTGGGAGAGGGCTAGGGAGAGGGCATTGGGGCGGCAACGGACATATTGCCTGTATCTGCCCC
>ADBE01000017.1 GCA_000176735.1 Neisseria polysaccharea ATCC 43768
CCCCACGGTACGGCCGCCTTCGCGAATCGCAAAGCGCAGGCCTTCTTCCATAGCGATAGGCGCAATCAGTTCCACGGTAATGGTTACGTTTTCACCCGGCATTACCATTTCCACACCTTCTTCCAAAGTAACCGCACCGGTTACGTCGGTGGTACGGAAGTAGAATTGGGGGCGGTAGTTGGCGAAGAACGGGGTATGGCGGCCGCCCTCTTCTTTGCTCAGTACGTACACTTCTGCTTTGAACTTGGTGTGCGGAGTGATGGTGCCGGGTTTGGCCAATACCTGACCGCGCTCTACGTCTTCACGCTTAGTACCGCGCAACAATACGCCTACGTTGTCGCCTGCCTGACCTTCGTCCAGCAGTTTGCGGAACATTTCAACGCCGGTACAGGTGGTTTTTTGGGTTTCTTTCAGACCGACGATTTCAATCTCGTCGCCAACGTGGATGACACCGCGCTCTACACGGCCGGTTACTACGGTACCGCGACCGGAGATGGAGAACACGTCTTCGATAGGCAGCAGGAACGGTTTGTCTACGGCACGCTCGGGAGTCGGGATGTAGCTGTCCAATGCGGCAGCCAGTTCGAAGATTTTTTCTTCGTAAGCGGCATCGCCTTCCAAGGCTTTCAGTGCGGAACCTTGTACGATCGGGCAGTCGTCGCCGGGGAAGTCGTAGCTGGACAGCAGGTCGCGGATTTCCATTTCAACCAGTTCCAACAGCTCGGCATCGTCAACCATGTCGCATTTGTTCATGAACACGATGATGTAAGGTACGCCTACTTGGCGGGCCAGCAGGATGTGTTCGCGGGTTTGCGGCATAGGGCCGTCGGCTGCGGAACATACCAGGATTGCGCCGTCCATTTGTGCGGCGCCGGTAATCATGTTTTTAACGTAGTCGGCGTGACCCGGGCAGTCTACGTGTGCGTAGTGGCGGGTTTCGGTTTCGTATTCTACGTGCGAGGTGTTAATGGTAATACCGCGTGCTTTTTCTTCGGGTGCGTTGTCGATTTGGTCGTAAGCTTTTGCAGCACCGCCGAATTTTTTAGCCAAAATAGTAGTCAAAGCAGCAGTCAGAGTGGTTTTACCATGGTCAACGTGACCGATGGTGCCAACGTTTACGTGCGG
>ADBE01000016.1 GCA_000176735.1 Neisseria polysaccharea ATCC 43768
GGCAAACGGGTTGGCGGCATCTTCGGCGCGTTGGCGGAAATAATCGGCGGGTTTTTCGGTCAGCAAACGCCGTTGGGCTTCGGGCAGGACGGCCAAGCTGATTCTGCCGATGTCTTGGCGGATTTGTGCAAGATCGGGGCTGATTTGGCTGTTTACTTCGGAAAATATCCCGCTTTGCTGCCATAAGGAGGCGATTTCCGATGCCGTCTGAAATGCGGTTTCGGGTCGGGGGCTGCCCGCCAGCAGGATGATTTGACTGTTGATTTGTGCGTCGCTGGTGCGTTCCGCCGCCTGCAAAATGGTATTCTGGCTGCTTTGGGGCAGCAGTTCGGTCAGGTCGGTCTGCAGCCAGGCGCGCGTTGTCATGCTGTAACAGACAAAGACGGCAAGTGCAGACATCAGCAGGGTGTAAATCAGGCGGATCATGGCGGTTCGGACGGTGTCAGAGTGATTGTTTGGCAAATTCGTCCAGAGGGTTGCCGACGCTTATGCCGTTAAACTGCATATCGGTTTTATCGCCTTGTTTTTCGTGCAGTTCGATACGGCGGACGACGCTGTCCCCGCTGATGTCGATATGCTTGAAGATTTGTTTCATCAGCAGGGTTTTCGGTGTGAGTTGCAGCGTCCATTTTTGTGCCGAACCTTCGAGTTTCAGATCGAACTGTTTTTCCAGCCCTTGCGTATCGCCGCCGAGCAGGTCGAGAAAGAGTTTGATTTGCCTGCTTTGCCCGGAAAATTTTCCGGTGTCGGGCATTATCCAGCCTTTACCGTTCCATTGGCTGATGCCGTCTGAACGGACGCGGAGGACGGCGGCAAACGGTTTCTGCATCTGCCAGAGCAGCCCGCGTTTGGGCATCAGTACGAATTTTCCGGTTGTAGCCATCGGTTTGGATAGGGATTTCAGATGGCGGTATTGGATAAAACTGCCTTGGATGTTGTCGGGTTTTTGCAGTATCCGGGTCAGTTCGACGGTGGAAAATGCCGAGGCGGAAAGGGCGGTTGCGGCAAGGAGTGCGGCAAGCAGGTATTTTTTCATGGTTGTCTGTCGGTGTGGCAATAATGGGTAAAAATGCCGTCTGAAAACGGACGGTGGCTTATGCGGCTTGAAAAGTCGGATGACTTCGTATGGCTTCGAGCCAGCTTTCCGGCGTTTGGAACTGTGTTTCTCCGGTTTCCAAGGATACTGCCGCCTGCGTGGTCGATGCGCGGGTCAGTTTTTCGCCGGTTTGCTCATCGGACAAAGTGTAGTCGATACGCAGGCAAGTGTCGATTTCGACGATTGCCATATCGATGCGGATGGTTTGTCCGAACCGTGCGGGGCGTATGTATTTCAAGTCCATTTTGACGATGGGCCAACTGAAGCCCCGCCTGCCCATTTCACCGTAGCCGTAGCCTATGCTTTCAAGGAAGGCGCAGCGTGCGACTTCGAGGTATTTGACGTAGTTGCCGTGCCAGACGATCTGCATCGGATCGACATCGAAAAACGGGACTCGGACGGTGTGGCTGTGGCGGCAGAAAATGTGTTTTTTGTTCATCAGGGATGGTGCTCCGTGTGCCAAAAGTCGTAAAAATTGAACCATTGCAGCGGATTCAGACAGCATTCTTCTTCTAAAATGCGGGCGAAATGTTGCGCGGATTCTTTGATTTTTTGCGTGCGTTCTGACCGCGTCCAATCCGATGTGTCGGTCATAGGGCGAAGTTTCAGGCGGTAGCGTCCGTCCTCCTGTTTGATGCAAAACAGCGCGTTGACCTTGGTTTTCAGCAGCGATGCCAGAATCCACGCACCTTGCGGTATTTCGGTGCGGTGTTGCAAAAAATCGACGGTTACGGTTTTTTCGCCCCGGACGGGAATGCGGTCGGCGGCGATTGCCAACCATTCCCCTGCTTCAATGCGCCGGTTAAGCGTCATCATCAGCGATGCGTCCAAGTCGCTTACCTGTATCAGTTGGATTTTGTCCGCGCCCGCCTGTTGCAGGGCTTCGTTGAACATTTGTGCGTGGCGGCTATGTACGAGGACGTTGAGTTTGAAATTCCGGTGGTGGGAAACCAGTGCGCGGCAGATTTCCGTATTGCCCAGGTGCGAACAGGCAAAAATCTGTCCGCGCCCGTTTTGATACATGGCGGCGGTCAGGTTGTCGGGGTCTTCGATAATCAAGTCTTCGTAACGTATTTTGCGCTGCCATACGGCAAACCGGTCGCAAACGGCTTCGCCGAATGCCAAAAACTGCGCGAATATGCGGTTTTCAGACGGCATAGCGTCGGGAAAGGTATGCCGCAGGCGGTTTTGGTAGGTATGGAGGTTTTTCCGCGCCCGAGGCGAGGTCAGGTAAAAATATAGGACGACAAACCAAATACACGGTTTCATTAAAAAAGGGGGCAGATAACGGACAATTACCGCCGTCAGCTTGAGGAACAGGCGGTTGCCGCGTTCGTTTTGTTCCGCCCAGTGTCGGGATGCGCCGTTCATCGGAATATGCCTTTCAAGATGCGCCAACGCCATTTGAGCATACCGAAAAACAGCCGTGTGTGCATTTGGCTGATAAGGATGTTGTCGGCAAGGGCGCGGAAGTGGGAAATGCCGTCTGCGGCGTAACGGACGGGCGTGGGTATCCAAACGGTTTTGATGCCGCGCCAATATAGCCGGATCAGGATTTCGATGTCGAAGTCCATACGGTTGCCGACGTATTCTCCGCGTATGACCGCCAACGCAGGCGGCAACGGATAAAGGCGGAAGCCGCACATACCGTCTTTAATATCGGACGACCAGGTGTGAACCATATTCCAAAAGTCGGTAATTTTGCGCCCGTACAATCGTGATTTGGGCGCGTCGCCGCCGTATTGCGGCTGACCGCAGATGAGGGCTTCGGGATTGAGTTGCGCGGCACGGACGAACTTCGGCACGTCGTCCAAACAGTGTTGTCCGTCGGCGTCGATTTGCAGGACGTGGCTGTATCCCAGCTCCGCCGCCGCCTCGAAACCCGTGCGTACTGCCGCGCCTTTGCCGCCGTTGCTTGTGCGGCGGATGACGCGGATGCCGTCTGAAGCCAGATTTTCTAAAACGGGTATGCAGTCGGGACGCGAGCAGTCGTCCACGACCAACACGTCCAAACCGCAGGCGCGCAGGCCGCGCGCGACCGTGCCGACGGTTGCCGGATGGTTGTAATGGGGGATGAGGGCGAGGAGGTTCATATTTATATCAAGGTAAGGCTGTAATCTTATTGCCTTTGCGAAGGCGGTTCATCGTTCTTCCCTTGCGGCCGGATCGGGACTGTCCGGCGGCGTGTCGAATACCAGCTTCCCCGAGGCGCAGGCGGCATCCTGTTTTCGGATTTTAAACGACAGTTTGTTTTTATCGGCATCGTATCCGAGTTCTACGGAAATGTCGTCATACGGACGGATAAACTGCTGGTATTTCAGGTTTTCGATACGGATAATGTTTTGCCTGCCGAAGGGATGCCGTGCGGCAAGCAGGCGTATCCATTCCAATTCGACTGCGCCGGGGACGAGTGGGAAGGTGGAAAAATGTCCGCCGAAATAGGGTAAATCCGGCGGTACGCGGGTTTGATAGCGCAACCGGTTTCCTTCGGGCGGCAAGGTGTGCCATTGCGGCGCGGCGGGTTCTGCCAATGCCGTCTGAAAGTCCGCTGCGGTAATTTTCCCTTGTCCGTTGCGCGGCAGACGGTCTGTAAAACGCCAGTAGCGCGGCAGGGCGGCCGTGTCTTGCGTTTGGGCAAGGTGTTGCTTGAGTGCGGCGATAACGGCGGTGCGCCCCTGTTCCAGCCACGCCGCGATGCCTTCCGTATCGAGTGCCGCCCAAACGGCAATGCGCCCGTGTTCCGGATGCAGGGCGCAATGTGCGTCGGCAATCCAAGGGTGTTTCAGCAATTCGTGTTCGATTTGGTTGAGCGAAATGCGTTTGTCTGCCAGTTTGATTATCCTGTCCTGCCTGCCCAGCAGGGCAAAACCGTCTTCGTGGGTTTCGATGCAGTCGGCAATGTGCTGCACGCCGCCTGTCCACGGCGAGAATATTTCCACCGATTTGCCGGTATTGCGGACGGAGACGTTGGGGAACGGTTGCCATAAGGTCTGTTTTTGGCGTGATGCAATGATGCCGGTTTCCGTGCTGCCGTAAACTTCATAAGGGCGGACTGCATATTGTTCCAACAGTGCGGCGGTTTCCGGTGGGAGTTCCCCGCCTGCGGAAACGATGCCGGCCATCCTTCCGTTTAACGCCGCCCAATCCCGATTTTCGCCGAAACGGTTGAGCAGGGCGGGGCTGGCAATCCAGACATTTTGATAATCGGACGGCACGTTCAGGCTTGCCGACAGCAGCAGTTCGGGATAGGCGTTTTGCCTGCGGATCATCGCCCACCCCATCAGCAGCGGAAGCGCGAAGCGGAAGGTCAGTCCGTACATATGTTGCGGCGATACGCTGCCGAGGACGGCGGTTTTGCCGCGTCCGAACGGGATTGCCGCAGCCAGCGCGCGGGCTTCCGATTCGATTTGCGCGGCGGTTTTGACAATCGTCTTGGCTTCCCCGCCGGAGCCTGATGTACGCAAATGCACTTCTGATTCGGGCGGGATGTCCAATGTTTGCGGTATGCGGCTTTCAGACGGCATACCGCCGCAAGGGTTCGGCATTTGCCAAACGCGGATGCCGTCTGAAACAATATCGGTGTCGGTCAACAGGATTTGTGCGGATTCCGCCCAAGTCAGGTTTCCGGGCGCGCTATTCGGCAGCAGCAGGGCTTTGCCGCCGCTGCGCCAAACGGCAAGCAATGCGGCTGCGAACAGCGCGGCATCGTCAAACCACAATGCCGCCGAACGGATGTTGTTTTGCTTTAATTTTAACGACAGGGCGTGTACCGTGCGTATAAAATCGGCGCGGGTCCACAGCGGGTCGAAGGCAATCGGCGTATTGTCGGAGAAGTTGATGTCAAACATTCGGGTCATATATTCCAAATGGCAGAACGGAGGGTGTCGTGCCGGATAAAAAAACAGTATTGCAGTGCCGCCTTGCCGATGCGTCGGTCGCCGCCGCCTATCGGGAATCCTGTCTGGACGATGCGGACAGGGCACGCCTGCTGCGCGCGCCGGAATTGGCAGGGCGGACGGATTGGCGGGTCAGCCGCTTCCTGAAGCAGCAGGGCGGCAAGATATGTTCGCTTTCGCACAGCAAAGGGCGGGCGGCGGTTTTGGTCTGCGGCGGCGGCACGGTTTGCGGTGTCGATATTGAAACGGTCCGTCCGCGCAATTTTCAGGCACTTGCCGAATGGGTTTGCTCCCCTGAAGAACGGGTTTTTTTGGCACGTTCCGGTTGGCAGGCAGAGGCTTTTTACCGCCTGTGGTGCATTAAGGAAGCACTGCTCAAAGCCTGCGGTTTGGGTTTTCCGCAAGATATGGCGAAAGTCGGTTATCTGACCGACGGTTCGGCGGTTTGCGGCTTGCGTGCGGATGGCGGAACCGGTTGGCACGCCGTCAGCGCAATCTGGTGCGGCGACGCGGTTGTCGCCTGCGTGTGGCGCGGAGCTGCCGAATTGGCGTGGCAATATTGCGGAACGGATGCCGTCCGGACGGTTTGCCATATCGAGCGGATAGGCGGCAAGGAAGTCTGAAAGGGCAGTTTGTTGTTTTATTCCGTTTTAAATCAATATGATGTAATCGGATTATGCGGCTTTATCCGTCCTTCCAACGTTTGAACACCAGCGAAGTGTTCACGCCGCCGAAGGCGAAATTGTTGCTCATCACGTAATCGGTTTGGATTTCACGTCCGCCGCTTAAAATATAGTCCGCCTTGCCGCAGCGCGGATCGATGTCGTTCAAGTTCAGGGTCGGGGCGAACCAGCCGCCGTTCATCATTTCAATCGAGAACCACGCTTCCAGCGCGCCGCACGCGCCAAGCGTGTGTCCCAAATAGCTTTTTTGCGAACTCATCGGCACAAATCCGAATACAGCTTCAGTCGCCAGCGTTTCGGCGATGTCGCCTTTTTCGGTTGCCGTGCCGTGCCCGTTCACATAGCCGATTTTGTCGGGCGTGATGCCCGCGTCTTGCAGCGCGAGTTCCATACATTTCTGCATCGTGTCTTTTTGCGGCTGGGTAACGTGGCTGCCGTCGCTGTTGGCGCCGTAGCCGACGAGTTCGGCGTAAATTTTCGCATCGCGCCGTTTGGCGTGTTCCAATTCTTCCAACACGAAAATCCCCGCGCCTTCTCCAATGACCAGCCCGTCGCGGTTCACGTCGTATGGGCGCGGGGTTTTTTCCGGTTCGCCGTTGCGGCGGCTGGCGGCATAAAGCGAGTCGAAAACATACACTTCGGACGGGCAAAATTCTTCGCCTCCGCCCGCCAGCATCATATCGGTCAGCCCGTATTTGATGGCTTCGTAGGCATAACCTATGCCTTGGCTGCCGGACGAACACGCGCTCGATGTCGGGATGATGCGCCCTTTCAGCCCGAAAAAGATGCCGATATTGGCGGCGGTGGTGTGCGGCATCATACGCACATAGGTGTTGGCACTGAAGTTGCGCGACGTGCCGGTCAGCAACAATTCACCCACATCGCCGATGTCTTTGGTGCTGCCGCTGGAAGAGCCGCAGGCAACGCCCATCCGTCCGTCGGTAATGCTTTCGTCCCCGAGCAAACCGGCATCCGTCAAAGCCTGCTCCGCCGCATCGACGCACAGGTACGACACGCGCCCCATACTTCTGAGCTGCTTGCGCGTCCAATGTTTCGGCGGTGCGTAATTTTCAATCGGCGCACCCAGTTGCGCTTCCAATTCGGGGAAACGTTCGCGCCAATCCATATATTTGACGGCGTTTTTTTCGGCTTTGAATGCTGCCTGTATGCTTTGCCAATCCCGACCGAAGGCGGTAATGCCGCCTATGCCCGTTACTGCGACCCTTCTGGTATTCAACACAAACCTCCATTCACCGCAATCACCTGGCGCGTGATGTACGCCGCTTTTTCATCCATCAGGAAACGCACCGCGTGCGCCACTTCTTCCGGCAGCCCCATACGCGCTGCGGGGACAGCCTTTAAGATTTCTTCGACAGGTACGTTCTCATCGATAATATCGGTATCGATGAGACCCGGCGCGACACAGTTGACGGTGATTTTGCGTTTCGCCAGTTCGACCGCCAAGGCCTTTGCCGCGCCGATAATGCCCGCTTTTGACGCGCTGTAATTGACCTGCCCGCGGTTGCCCGTCAGGCCGGACACCGATGCCATACACACAATCCGTCCGGCTTTGCGGCGGCGTATCATCGGCATAACCAGCGGATGCAATACATTGTAAAAACCGTCCAAATTAGTCCGCAGCACCACATCCCAATCGTTGTCTGAAAACGCGGGGAAGGCGTTGTCGCGCGTCAGTCCGGCGTTCAACACCACGCCGTAATACGCGCCGTTTGCTTCGATGTCGGCGGTCAGAATCTCGCGGCAGGCTGCGCGGTCGGACACGTCAAACTGCAACACGCGCGCATTTCTGCCCAAAGCGCGGATTTCTTCCGCCACGGCTTCGGCTTCGTCGCGGCGGCTGCGGCAGTGGACGGCGATATCAAAGCCGTCTTCCGCCAAACCGAGTGCGGCGGCTTTGCCTATGCCCCTGTTGGAGCCGGTAATCAGGACGGTTTCGGTCATCGTTGTTCTCCGTATGTGTGTGCCTGTTCAGACGGCATTAAGTTGTTTTGACAGGGTGTTCGGGGCTGTACACGTTGAGTGAGGCGCGTGCCAAAATGCCGTCTGAAGGGAGTGTTTCGGACGAAGTTTCCGGCGCGTCCGTCCAACGCAGTTCGCAGTCGAATACACCCATCCCCCCGGCATCTTGAATAGACATATGCGCCGTTGCCAGCAGATGCGTGCCGACAGGGACGGATTGGGCGAAGATTTCAAGTTTGCGCGTGCCGAGCAGGAAGCCGAGCCGAACCGGTTGCGCGTTTTTTCGGGCTTGGATGCCGGCATATGCGCCGACAGCCTGCGCCATCAGTTCGATAAATGCCGTGTAGGGCAGTATGCCGCCGGCCAGCAGGATGTGGTCGGGTTTTATCTGCGCCCCTGCTTCGACAAAATCATCGCCGTATCGGGTAATGCGGTCTATCAGAACCATACGCCCGCTGTGCGGCAGCAGGGAGGCGGTGTCGGTAATCGGGCATTCTGGCAGTGTGTCCATATATTGCGGCGGCAGGCTGGCAAATACGGGCATTATAATGATAAATGTAAATTCAGGCTAATTCTGGCGGTTTGCCGAGGGGCGGCGTTGTCGGAGAAAGGGGGCAGAAATGCGTTTGAATTTCGGCATTGTCAGGGGGATAGGCTTTGGTTAGAATGCGGCACAGTGTAAATTTTTGAAAGAAACTATGCCGCCGATTATTTGCCGGTTCCACTTCGACATCGCCGACTGGCGGGTTTCGGGCAGCAAAATGCGCGATATGGCGCAGTGGGCAAAATGGGCGGAATGTCCGGATTTTGCCGACGGTTTGCCCGATGTCAGGCCGGAATTGCCGTTCCTGCCCGCTATGCAGCGCCGCCGTTTGAGTAAGGCGGCGCGTTTGGTATGCGACGCGGCTTGGGACATTGCCTCCGCCCATCCCGGCAGTCCGGTAGTTTATGCCTCGCACGACGGGGAAATGGCGCGCAGTTTCGATTTGTGGTTGGAACTGTTGAAATCGCATACCGTGTCGCCGACTTCGTTCGGTTTGTCGGTGCACAATGCAACGGCGGGGCAATGGTCGATATTGCGTCAGGATATGGGCGAGCAGACGGCATTGGCCGTGTGTGCCGACGGTGTGGAAACGGCTTTGGCGGAAGCGGCGTCCCTGTTGGAAGAGGGATGCGGGTCGGTTTTGGTTTTGGTGGCGGACGATCCGCTGCCGGAAGGATATGCCGTATCGGCGACTCGCGCGCCGTTTGCTTATGCTTTGGCGATGGTCCTGACCAAAGGGACGCGTTACAGCCTGACTTTATCTGCTTCGGACGATATGCCGTCTGAAGCCGGTATGCTGCCCGAGGCATATTGGAGCGGTTTGGAATGGGTGCGCTTTCTGCTGAACGGCAGTCGGGAATGCCGCCGGGTATATCGCAATCGTGAATGGCTGTGGCAGCGGAATGGATAAATTGGATTATTGCCGCCGTTTTTTGGCGACTTGGTTAGGATTTGTGATTTTCGGTGTCGGCGGCATTATGATGAAATTGGTTTTGCTGCCTTACACTTTGAACGGCACTTCAAGGTCTGTCGCCCGCCAATTGGCGGCACGCCGGATTATCGGAACATCTTGGCGTTTGTTCGTTGCTTATCTGAAATGGTCGGGCGTGTTGGATGTGGCGTTCAAGGGTGTTGAAAAACTCAACCGCCCGGGACAGTTGATTTTGGCAAACCATCCGTCTTTGCTGGATGTGGTGCTGCTTGTCGGCCATGTGCCCGAAATGAACTGCATCGTGAAAAAAGATTTGCAGCACAATCCGGCAATGAGCAGCCAGATTAAAGGTGCGGGCTATATTCCGAACGAAGAGTCGGAAGCAATGCTGGAAACGGTAAAGGCGGTTTTTGACAGCGGGCAGAGCCTGCTGGTGTTCCCCGAAGGAACGAGGACGGGCTGGGACGGACGGGTAAAAATGCACCGGGGCGCGGTTTCTTTGGGGCTGCGCTATGCCGAAGTGATTACGCCCGTATGTATCAAAATGAATCCGCCCAATTTTAAAAAGGGGCAGCCGTGGTACCGCATCCCCCCGAAAAGGATACGGTATGAAATTACCGTCGGAGACGACATCCTCCCCCAAGACTGGCTCGCCGAGAAACCGTTGCCGATTGCGGCGCGGCGGCTGAATGAATATCTGCAGGACTATTTTACAAGGAAAACCATATGAACGACTTGGAAAACCAAATCAAGCAACTGATTATCGACAGTTTGGCTTTGGAGGATATAACCGCCGCCGACATCGGCAGCGAAGACGCGCTGTTCGGCGACGAAGGGCTGGGACTGGATTCCGTCGATGCGCTGGAATTGGGCTTGGCGGTGCAAAAACATTTCGGTTTCCGATTGGACGGCGAGCAGGAGAATTTGCGCGAACATTTTGCCAATGTCAAAACACTCGCCGCCTTTGTCAAAAGCCGCCAAGCATAAGGATGAAACATATGACCGAACAAGAAATCTACCGGTTGTTGCGCGATACCCTGACCGAGTTGTTTGAAATCGAACCGGAACGGATTACGCCCGATACCAACCTTTACGAAGATTTGGAAATTGACAGCATCGATGCCATCGACCTGATCGACCGCATCAAACGTGAAACCGGCCGCAAGCTGCAGGCTGAAGATTTCCGCAATGTCCGCACCGTCAACGACGTGGTACAGGCGGTATTGAAGATTCAGGCGGGGTAGGCGGCATCTCTGATTATTTTTCAGACGGCATATTATTATCGGATGCCGTCTGAAAACATTTGTGCGGATTCAAAATGAAACCCGGTTTTTTCGGACATATTTTTCTGACCGTATTAAGCATTGCCTATCCCGCTTTGTGGTATTACGGCAGGGAGGCAGGGTGGTTTGTCTGGCTGGCGGCGGCGATGTGCGGGTTGTGGCTGCTGCGCGCCCTGACTGCCAAACTGCCCCAACAGCGTTATGCGGCTTTGTTTATTACACTGTTTTTTGCCGCAGTATTGGTGTTCAGACGGCATGATTCGATGTATTGGTATCCCGTCCTCGTCAATCTGATGATGTTGGCGGTGTTCGGGGGAAGCCTGTTTGCCAAACAGACGGTCATAGAAAGGCTTGCGCGTCTGCAACAGCCCGACCTGCCTGAAAAAGCCGTGCGCTATACCCGCCGGGTAACGCAGGTTTGGTGCGTATTTTTTATAATCAACGGGACGCTTGCCGCTTTGTTGGCCCAGTTGGGGCGATATGATTGGTGGGCGGTTTATACAGGCGTGATTGCCTATGTATTGATGGGGATGCTGTTTGCCGGCGAATGGCTTTACCGCAAACTTGTTTTGAAAGTCTGAAACCTTATGCACACTTGCACTTCCTGCGGCGAAAAACATGAAGATATACCGGCAATCGGTTTTGCCATTCCCGATCCCTATAATCAACTCAGTGAAGAAGAACGCATTGCTTATCAAGCAGCATGCGATTCTGATTTCTGCATCATCCGCTATCCCGACCAAACCGACCGCTTTATCCGCGCGGTGCTGCCTATTCCGATTATCGGGCATGAGGAAACGTTGGAATACGGCGTGTGGGTGTCCGTCAGCGAAAAGAGTTTTAACGACTATCAAAGCCACTTTCACGACAATCCGGAAAACGTCGTTTATTTCGGTATGATCTGCAACCGGCTGCCTCCTTATGAAACCGACACCTTCGGTCTGCACTGCAATGTCGTTACCCAGTCTAATAACCAACGCCCCCTGCTGCAACTTCATCAAAGCGGCGGACATCCGCTGGTACGCGACTTTTATCACGGCATAGGATATGCCGAAGCACAGGTAAGGATAGGGGCGGTATCCGAATCGGATTGTTCAGGATAAAAGGACAAAAAGGATGAATATGAAATACAAAGACCTACGCGACTTCATCGCCATGCTCGAGCAGCAGGGAAAACTCAAGCGTATTACCCATCCCGTTTCCCCGCATTTGGAAATGACCGAAATCGCCGACCGCGTGCTGCGTGCCGAAGGGTCGGCGTTGCTGTTTGAACACCCGATTAAGCCCGACGGCACGCGCTACGATTATCCCGTGTTGGCAAACCTGTTCGGCACGCCCGAACGCGTGGCGATGGGTATGGGGGCGGACAGCGTGTCCAAGCTGCGCGAAATCGGGCAGACGCTGGCGTATCTGAAAGAACCCGAACCGCCCAAAGGCATCAAAGACGCGTTTTCCAAACTGCCGCTGCTGAAAGACATTTGGAGTATGTCGCCGAACGTGGTGAAAAACGCGCCGTGTCAGGAAATCGTATGGGAAGGCGAAGACGTTGATTTGTATCAACTTCCGATTCAGCATTGCTGGCCGGAAGACGTTGCGCCGCTGGTAACGTGGGGCTTGACCGTAACGCGCGGACCGCACAAAAAACGCCAAAATTTAGGTATTTACCGCCAGCAATTAATCGGTAAAAACAAACTGATTATGCGCTGGCTGTCGCATCGCGGCGGCGCGCTGGATTATCAGGAGTTTCGCAAACTCAATCCCGATACGCCGTATCCCGTCGCTGTCGTGCTTGGCTGCGACCCTGCCACCATTTTGGGTGCGGTAACGCCCGTTCCCGATACCTTGAGCGAATACCAGTTTGCCGGACTGCTGCGCGGTTCGCGGACGGAGCTGGTGAAATGTATCGGCAACGATTTGCAAGTACCCGCACGTGCAGAAATCGTGTTGGAAGGCGTCATCCATCCAAAAGAGACCGCGTTGGAAGGCCCATACGGCGACCACACGGGCTATTACAACGAGCAGGACCATTTCCCTGTATTTACAGTCGAACGCATCACCATGCGCGAAAACCCGATTTACCATTCGACCTACACGGGCAAACCGCCCGATGAACCTGCCGTTTTGGGCGTAGCGTTGAACGAAGTGTTCGTACCGCTCTTGCAAAAGCAGTTCCCCGAAATCACCGATTTCTACCTGCCGCCCGAAGGCTGTTCCTACCGCATGGCGGTGGTCAGCATGAAAAAACAGTACGCCGGACACGCCAAACGCGTGATGATGGGCTGCTGGTCGTTCCTGCGCCAGTTTATGTACACCAAATTCATCATCGTGGTGGATGACGATGTGAACGTACGCGACTGGAAAGAAGTCATCTGGGCAGTAACCACGCGCATGGACCCCGTACGCGACACCGTTTTGATGGAAAACACGCCCATCGATTATCTCGACTTCGCCAGCCCCGTCAGCGGACTCGGCGGTAAAATGGGTTTGGATGCGACCAACAAGTGGCCGGGCGAAACCGACCGCGAATGGGGACGAGTAATCAAAAAAGACCCTGCGGTTACGGCTAAGATTGATGAGATTTGGGGGGAATTGGGGTTGTAGGTTTTACGGTAATGCCGTCTGAAGCGCGGGGGCGTTTCAGACGGCATTTTTGTACGCAGGGTATTTACGGTTCTTTAGGTTTGAGCCACTGCCATTGTTCCAGCAGGGTGTCTTCGAGGATTTTCTGTTTCTCTTTGCGCGAATTGATGCCGCCGGTCAGCCTGCCGTAATCGACGGTAATGGACGGCTTGTCCACCGTACCGGTGATTTTCAGGGGAATCGGTTTGTTTTTCGGATGGACGGCGTTGCGGATAAGGACATCTTCAGACAATTCCTGCGTATCCAGATTGGTATAGCCGTTGCTGGTAACATAGAGGCTGTCGGAGAAGAGTTCGGTATCGATGTGGCGGCTGATGCCGTCTGAAATTTCGCTGTTGAGCGTGAATCGGTGGAAGGGTGTGCTGGGTGCGGCATTGTCGGCAGTTTTGCCCGAAATGCCGTTTTTCAGGATATTGTCCATGTCGATACCGTGCCATGCGCCGTTGGAAATGTTCAGCGACAGGCTGCCCTGAAGCGAGCGGATAAGCTCTTTTCGGGTTTCGCCGCTCGCGGTCAGGTCGATGACCGCGTCGCCGTTGCCGCTGAAGCTGTGGAAGCCGAACAGGTCTTGCAGCAGCGGTTGGATTTGGACGTTGCGGGCGTTCTGCTGAAGCCGGTAGGTAGCGGGGCGAGTGTTGGCGATGCTGATGCCGCCTTCGGTATGGCCGCCGTAAAGCCCTGACTTGAAACGGCTGAGCGCGATATGGCCTTTGTCGGCATGGAGATAGGTTTCCATATCGTCCAGTTGCAGGCCGGGAAGTTGGACATTGCCGATTTTAAGGTGGGCCTCGATATCTCCGGACAGCCTGCCGAGGGTGTCGGGAAATATTTTGCCGTTTTGTTGCCGCACGTCGTCAAGATAGGGAGTCAGGTTCAATTTTTGCAGTGCGACGGCGGCTTCCAGGTGCGGTGCATCTTCATGTGTGTATCTGAATTTCGCGGCAACGGTTTGGCGGTCGAACGAACCGTTGAGTTCGGCATGCCACTGATGAAGGTTTTTTATGGACATCGAACCGTCGAGCTGGCTGATGAAACGGGGTTGCGGCAGGCGGTTGACGGTATCCTGAAGGGTCGATACATGCAGGCGCGGCGCCTCCAGACCGTTGTTCCGGCTCCAAACCAATGGCGAGCCGAGGGAAAAGTTGGTTTGAAGGCGGGGTGTTTTGACGTTGCCGGAGATTTCGGCGTTGCCGATGTTGCCGATGCCGGAGTGCAGGTTGGCCTTATCGAGTTTGAACGATCCGCCCCATTGGAAATTCCCGTCGTCGGCGGTAGCGGTAAATGTCCCGTTGACGGTTTCAATTTTAATGTTGTTGTTCCTGAGTGCCAGCGTAGGGATTTGGGCGGTTAGGTGGAGGTTGTGGAAGGCGGTGTCGGCACGCAGGCTGAGGTTGGCCGCATCCGGTCCGTCGGCGTTAAAACGGATAGTGGGGTTGCCGGTGGTGGAAACGGTAATGCCGTGCCCGTTTAGGGCGGTCTCGGCTTCGAAATGGAACGGTGAGATTTCGGGTGGATTGATGCCGTCTGAAATGAAAAGCCCTTTGCTTTTCCATGAGGCAGACAGGTTTTCGCCGGTCAGTATGCCCGAACTTTCAAACTGTTGTCCCGATGAAACGGGGGATTGCAGGTTGAGGCGGACTTCCTTCAGGGTAAACCGCTCTTGCAGGAAGTCGAGGTGGATGGTGCTGTTTTCGATAATGATGCGGTTTACCGAGGCTTTGCGTTTTGGGTTGTCGATCAGGTCTTGGATGTTCCAAACGCCTTTCTCGTCGCGCGTCAGGGCAAGTTCCGCACCCGAAACCACCCATTTTTCAACCTGTATCTGATCCGACCACAGATTTTTCCAGCTCAATCCGATTTTGGTTTCTTTGATGGAAATGGCAGTCCGGTTGCCGCCGGGTTCGGTAATGGTCAGGTTTTTCAGGATGACGGTCGGCCGGGGCAGAAGCCTGCGCTGTATATCCGCATCAAACGAGATTTTCCGGTGCGTATGGGCAATGCTTTGTTGGAGGCGGCTTCGGATGTTTTCAGGTGTGAAGATGCGATATACGGAAGCGTGCAGCCCGATTGCTGCCAAAAGCAGTATCGTCAGCACGGCTACCGCATATTTCAGACGGTATTTGTGGAAGACCGATAATAAATCCATAGCCTGAAAAGTCTGTAAAACACGCCACAGTATAACACGGCTTGTAGAAATCCTATTTTGTGCGGGCGGATTATCTTGCATTAAAGGGGTAATGCCCATAAGCAGGCATACCGCCGGATCAGGTATCGCGGGTGTTGCCGCGTTTGCAGGGGCAGGGGTTTCGGCGGGTATGTTTCATACGGTAGCGGATTCTGCAAGATACTTTTTTGAAATACCGATGCCGTCTGAAACGGACAAGTTTTGTTCAGACGGTATATAATTTGCTTTTTATTCCGGAGACACGGATATGGTCGGATGCGTTTGGCAGGCAGGACGGTTTGAAATCGGTTTGGACAAACCGAAAATCATGGGTATCGTGAATCTCACGCCCGATTCTCTTTCCGACGGCGGCGCGTATTCGCAAAACGCCAAAACCGCTTTGGCGCACGCCGAACGGCTTTTGAAAGAGGGCGCGGACATTCTCGACATCGGCGGCGAATCGACGCGGCCGGGCGCGGATTATGTTCCGCCTGAAGAAGAATGGGCGCGGGTTGCGCCTGTTTTGGCGGAAGTGGCGGGGTGGGGTGTTCCCGTCAGTTTGGACACGCGCCGCACGGTGGTTATGGAAAAAGCGTTGGCACTCGGCGGCATCGATATTATTAACGATGTGGCGGCGTTGACCGACGAAGGCGCGCTCGAATTGCTGGCGCGTCAGGCGGACACGGGCATTTGCCTGATGCACATGCAGGGCTTGCCGAAAAACATGCAGATTAATCCGAAATATCAGGATGTTGTCGGTGAAGTGACGCGGTATTTGAAGGCGCGGGCGGCGGAATGTGTCGCGGCAGGCATCGCCCCGCAACGCATCACGCTCGATCCGGGTTTCGGCTTCGGCAAAACCCTGCAACACAATATCGCGCTGATGCGGCATTTGCCCGAATTGATGGCGGAAACCGGTTTGCCGCTGCTTATCGGCGTATCGCGCAAGAGCATGATAGGCGAGCTGACCGGCGAAACCGACGCGGCGGCACGCGTACACGGCAGCGTGGCGGCGGCGCTGGCTTCCGTGGCGCGCGGCGCGCAAATCGTGCGGGTGCATGATGTGAAGGCGACGGCGGATGCGTTGAAGGTGTGGGAAGCGTTGGGCATCAATCTGTAAACAGCGGTTCGCATACTTCATGCCGTCTGAAAAGGGTGGGGCGGCTTCAGACGGCATCAACGGTGCAGACAGCAAGGCACAAACTGACTGTATAATCTCGGACAACGGTTCACATTCTCGGAGCAACACATGGCAAAAAAATATTTCGGCACGGACGGCGTGCGCGGCGAAGTCGGGCAGTTTCCGATTACGCCCGATTTCGTATTGAAACTCGGCTATGCGGCGGGTCAGGTTTTGGTTCAGCACGACACTGACCAGAAACCGACCGTTTTAATCGGCAAGGATACGCGTATTTCCGGTTATATGCTGGAAGCCGCTTTGGTGGCAGGTTTTACCGCCGCAGGTGTCAACGTTATCCAAACCGGTCCGCTGCCTACACCCGGCGTGGCTTATCTGACCCGTGCGCTGCGTTTGTCCGCCGGTGTGATGATTTCCGCGTCGCACAATGCCTATTCCGACAACGGCATCAAATTCTTTGCCGAGGGTGGTGTGAAGCTTTCCGATGAAATCGAGTTGGAAATCGAAGCCAAAATCGACGAAGAAATGAAAACCCAGCCTTCTGCACGCCTCGGGCGCGCACGCCGCATCAGCGGTGCGGACGACCGCTATATCGAATTTTGCAAATCCACCTTCCCCAGTCATTCCGACCTTCGGGGTTTGAAGTTGGTTATCGATACCGCCAACGGCGCGGGGTACGGTGTCGCACCCAAGGTGTTTCACGAACTGGGCGCACAGGTCGTCAGCATCGGCGACGAACCCAACGGCTACAATATCAATGAAAAATGCGGTGCGACTTATACCAAGACACTCCAGGCAGCCGTTTTACAGCATGAAGCCGACTACGGCATCGCCTTAGATGGCGACGGCGACCGCCTGATGATGGTCGATAAAAACGGTAAGGTTTACGACGGCGACAGCCTGATTTACGTCATTGCCAAAGCCCGCGCCCGAGAAGGTATCAACATCGGCGGCGTGGTCGGCACGGTCATGACCAATATGGCGATGGAAATCGCCCTGAAAGAGCAGGGCGTCGATTTCTGCCGCGCCAAAGTCGGCGACCGCTATGTGTTGGAACAGCTGAACCAACGCGGCTGGCTCATCGGAGGCGAAGCCAGCGGCCATATTTTGTGCATGGACAAACACAACACCGGCGACGGCATTATTTCCGCGCTGCAAGTTTTGGCGGCGCTGCAAATCCTGAACCAAGACCTCGCCACCGTTTGCGCCGACTGGCAGCCGTATCCGCAAACGATGATTAACGTGCGCATCCAAAAGGGTCAGAAATGGCAGGAGGCTTCGAAAGACGTGTTGGCCGAAGTGGAAAAAGAACTCGAAGGCAAAGGAAGGGTTGTGTTGCGCGCTTCGGGAACCGAACCTGTCGTGCGCGTGATGGTTGAGGCACGACAGGCCGATTGGGCGCGCGAAGGGGCGGAACGTATTGCTTCCGCCATCGGCGGCATTTAGGCAAAATCAGGAAAAACCGTTTTTAGAATCGGCCGGTTTTCTGTTTAAATGCCGTCTGAACATGCGGAGGATGCGCGAATCTGCCTTTTTTCCGCTTTCAGACGGCATAATCTTTGATAGAATGCCTGCTTCATGTAGAAAATGTTTCGGTTTGTTCTGACTTTTTATCTCCGACAATGGAATATCCGCCATGTTTGCTTTTTTAGAAGCCTTTTTTGTCGAATACGGTTATGCGGCTGTTTTTTTTGTATTGGTCATCTGCGGTTTCGGCGTGCCGATTCCTGAGGATTTGACCTTGGTAACAGGCGGCGTGATTTCGGGTATGGGTTATACCAATCCGCATATTATGTTTGCAGTCGGTATGCTCGGCGTATTGGTTGGGGACGGCATCATGTTCGCCGCTGGACGGATTTGGGGTCAGAAAATCCTAAGGTTCAAACCTATTGCGCGCATCATGACGCCGAAACGTTATGAGCAGGTTCAGGAAAAATTCGACAAATACGGTAACTGGGTCTTATTTGTTGCCCGTTTCCTGCCCGGTTTGAGAACGGCCGTATTTGTTACAGCCGGTATCAGCCGCAAGGTTTCATACTTGCGTTTTATCATTATGGATGGACTGGCCGCGCTGATTTCCGTCCCTATTTGGATTTATCTGGGCGAATACGGTGCGCACAACATCGATTGGCTGATGGCGAAAATGCACAGCCTGCAATCGGGTATTTTTGTTATCTTGGGTATAGGTGCGGCCGTCGTTGCTTGGATTTGGTGGAAAAAACGCCAACGTATCCAGTTTTACCGCAGCAAATTGAAAGAAAAGCGGGCGCAACGCAAAGCCACCAAGGCAGCCAAAAAAGCCGCGCAAAGCAAACAATAAAATCAAGCACCTAAATAGGTTGCCGATATTCAATAGTTTCCGTATTTTTTAATCCACAAAGCGGTATCTCATGCGTTGGAAATTCTCGCAAGGTCTCTGACTTTGTTGCGGTTTTCGTCCTGAGTCTCACGCTTCGTGAATATAGTGGATTAACAAAAATCAGGACAAGGCGACGAAGCCGCAGACAGTACAAATAGTGCGGAATCGATTCACTTGGTGCTTCAGCACCTTAGAGAATCGTTCTCTTTGAGCTAAGGCGAGGCAACGCCGTACTGGTTTTTGTTAATCCACTATAAAAATCCACTTGGAAAATCAAATATCGACAGCCCTTGGGTGCTTTTTCATTTGAAGGCTGTCTGAAAACCGTCCGCGCTGCCAAATTGCCAGCCTGTCCGAAATATAGTTAAATAAGCCGTATTATTATTTTCAGACGACCCGATGATGTCCATGAAACAAAAAATCTTCGTTCTCTACACAGGCGGCACCATAGGCATGACCCAAAGCAGCGAAGGCCTGCGCCCCGATACCGCACTGGTCAGCCAAGCCCTTTCCCCCTTTTCAGACGGCCTCGATTTCGAGTGGCACGTCTGCAATCCCTTGATTGATTCCTCCTCCGTTACGCTGCAACACTGGCGCGATTGGCTGGACATCATTGCCGACAAACTCCCTTCATGCGACGGCATCCTGATACTGCACGGCACGGACAGCATGGCGTACACCGCCAATCTCCTCGCGCTCGCCCTGCAAGGTTTGGGCAAACCGATTGTCCTGACTGGTTCCCAATGGCCTTACGCCGCCGAAAACAGCGATGCCCCGCGCAACCTCTCCACCGCCGTTGCCGCCCTCAGCCTCAAGCTCAAACAAACCGTCATCGCGTTTGACGGCAAACTGTATCCCGCCGTCGGCAGCAGCAAAGTCAGCACCGAAACTGCTGCAGGCTTCGACAATCCGCATTTCGGCACGCTTGCCGAATGGGACGAAACCCGGGGTTGGCACAATCTTCGCCTCCCGTCCCAAGACGCAGCAGCCGTTTCAGACGGCCTCAAAATCCGCTATCCCGATCCTCAGGCAAAAATCGCCGTCCGCACGCTTATCCCCGGCTTTGCTGTCCAAGAACTTGCGGACGGACTCGGACAGCTTCCCGCCCACGCCCTTATCCTGCAAAGCTACGGACACGGCAACACCCCCGCAGACGAAGGTTTCATCCGCGCCGTGCAAGACTTTACACAGCAAGGCAAATTGTTGCTCAACATCAGCCAAGTCCGACAAGGCAAAACTGCCGCCGTTTACGCGCAAGGCAATGTGTTCCGCAACTCGGGCATCATCAACGGCGGTAAATGCAACCTCGAAACCGCCACCGCGCTCATGACCCTCGCCGTATCGCAAGGCTGGGGTGTGGAAGATGTAGAAAAAGAATTGGTAAGACTAAAGTTAGTGTGAAATCGAAATGAACCTTACCGACACCCATTGCCACCTCGCCGATCCCGCCTTACGTGAAAACCTGACGCATGTTTTGACCGCAGCGCGGGAGGCTGGAGTAGGGCGGTTTATCGTTCCCGCGACTCGGCCGCAGGATTGGCAGGACGTGGCGGATTTGGCGGAAAGGGCGTCTGAAAATCCGCTTTGGGGTAATATCCATATCGCGCTCGGCATCCATCCTTGGTTTTCAGACGACGTTTCCGAACCGGATTTCCAGCGTTTGGAACAAGCATTGCAGGTGCGTTCGACGGCATGGGTCGGCGAAATCGGCTTGGATTTTTACGACAAAACCCAAACGCCGCCACAGCGCGAACGGCAAATTCAAGTCTTCAGCCGCCAGCTTGCCATCGCGCAAACCCTGCGCCGCCGCGTGATTATCCATAATCTCAAAACCACCGCCGACATCGCCGCCGCCGTCAAACAGACAGGCTTTGCCCAAGGCGGCATCGTTCACGCCTTCTCAGGCAGCGCGGAAGAAGCGCGCGTGTTGACGAAACTGGATTTCAAAATCGGCATCGGTTCGTTGTTGCTCAACCCGAACGCCCGCAAAATACGCGAAACCCTCAAAACCCTGAATGACACCGATTTCGTCTTGGAAACCGACAGCCCGTTTATGCTGAAAAAAGAGATTAATACGCCTGCCAATATTCCGGGTATTGCAAAGATTGCTGCGGAAATCCGCGGAACCTGTGTAGAAGAGATTGCCAAGGTAACGGAGCGCAATGCCGATGCCCTGTTGGGACGGTAGGTTATCCATCTAAGATTATCTTTTTGAATATCCGGAAAACCTATTATAATAATCCAGTGTTGATGCCGTCTGAACATTCAGGCGGCGTTTGTTATGGAAGAATTATGAAGCCGTCTATCTTAGAAAAACTACAACAACTCAGCGACCGACTGGAAGAAGTTACCCACCTTCTCGGACAGCCCGAAGCCACGTCCGACATGGACAATTACCGCAAGCTCACGCGTGAACACGCCGAATTGACGCCCGTGGTCGAAGTCTTCCAAAACTATCGGCTTGCCCAAAGCGACTTGGCAGATGCCGAAGAAATGCTGTCCGACCCCGAAATGAAAGACTTTGCCGCCGAAGAAATCGAAGCGGCAAAAGCCAAAATCAATACGCTCGATACCGAATTGCAAAAACTGCTGCTGCCCAAAGATGCCGACGACGACAAAAACATCTTTATCGAAGTACGCGCCGGTACCGGTGGCGACGAAGCCGCGCTGTTTGCAGGTGATTTGCTGCGTATGTACAGCCGCTACGCCGAGCGTAACCGCTGGCAGGTCGAAATCGTGTCCGCCAACGAAAGCGAATTGGGCGGCTATAAAGAAGTCATCGCCCGTATTGTCGGGCTCGGGGCGTACAGCCGTTTGAAATTTGAATCGGGCGGACACCGCGTGCAACGCGTTCCAGCCACCGAAAGCCAAGGCCGCATCCACACCTCCGCCTGCACCGTTGCCGTCATGCCCGAAGCGGACGAACTCGAAGACATCGAGTTGAACCCCGCCGATCTGCGTATCGACACCTTCCGCGCATCCGGCGCGGGCGGGCAGCACATCAATAAAACCGATTCCGCCGTCCGCATTACCCACCTGCCCACAGGCATGGTGGTCGAATGCCAAGACGGACGCAGCCAACACGCCAACAAAGCGCAGGCGATGAAAGTCCTCGCCGCCCGCCTGAACGACGCGCAAAAACGCGAAGCCCAAGCCAAAGAAGCCGCCGAACGCAAATCCCTCATCGGCAGCGGAGACCGCAGCGAACGCATCCGCACCTACAACTATCCCCAAGGCAGGGTAACCGACCACCGCATCAACCTCACCCTGCACAAGCTGGATTTTGTGATGGACGGTGATTTGGCAGAAATCACCGATGCCCTGATTGCCGAACATCAGGCAGAACTTTTGGCGGCGATGGGCGATTGAGTTTTGTGTCCGGATAAAAAAGCGGTGTTTGAACAAGGGGGCGGTTTTGTCTGTTTGCAAGGGTAAGACGGTTTCATTGGTTCGAATGGCGGACTGTTTTGCCGGATAAAACAAAACCGTACCGGCGGCATATGGCGGACAGCCTGAAAAATGCCGTCTGAAAAAGAAATGCTTTTTCAGACGGCATTTTTCTGCCAATCGGATGATAAGCGGAAGGGATGCGCCCGCATATTCTCGGCTTTTTTTGTTCGGGAATAATGAAAAAAGGGGATTTGAACGCGCGCCCTCTTTCGGAAGCATAAGGCGCAAACGGCGTTCAGACGGCATTTTGACGTTCCGGGCGGTCGGGCAGGGCGCGCCTACGGCGCAAAACCGCGAAAACAAGCCGCCGGCTTTGCCCGAATCCAGTGTATGATGCCGTTTTCGACAACGGACAAGGGATAGGAATCCGGATGAAGATTGCGATTTACGGTACGAAAAGCTATGACCGCGAACATTTTACCCGCGCCAACCGGCATTTCGGCTTCGAGCTGGAGTTTTTTGATTTTATGCTGGATGTGAAAACGGCGAAAATGGCAGAAGGTGCGGAAGCGGTCTGTATTTTTGTGAACGACGACGGCAGCCGGCCCGTGTTGGAAAAATTGGCGCAAATTGGCGTGAAAACTGTGGCGTTGCGTTGTGCCGGCTTCAATAATGTGGATTTGAAGGCGGCTGAAGAATTGGGCTTGAAAGTCGTGCGCGTTCCCGCCTATTCGCCCGAATCGGTCGCAGAACATACCGTGGGGCTGATGCTGACCTTGAACCGCCATATCCACAAAGCCTACCAGCGTACCCGCGATGCCAATTTTTCTTTGGAAGGGCTGACCGGTTTCAATATGTACGGCAAAACGGCGGGCGTTATCGGCACGGGGAAAATCGGTATCGCAACGATGCGGATTTTAAAGGGTTTCGGTATGAACCTGCTGGCTTACGATCCGTTTTGCAATCCCGAAGTGGAAAAACTCGGCGGCAAATATGTGGATTTGGACGAGCTGTATGCCCAGTCGGACATCATCACGCTGCATTGCCCCGCCACTCCGGAGAACCACTATATGCTGAACGAAGCGGCGTTTGCCAAGATGAAGGACGGCGTGATGATCATCAACACCAGCCGGGGCGGGCTGATTGACAGCGCCGCCGCCATCGAGGCGTTGAAACGCCGGAAAATCGGCGCGTTGGGTATGGATGTGTATGAAAACGAACGCGAATTGTTTTTTGAAGACAAATCCAACGACGTGATTACCGACGACGTGTTCCGCCGCCTGTCGTCCTGCCATAACGTGCTGTTTACCGGACATCAGGCATTTTTGACGGAAGAGGCGTTGGGTAATATTTCGGAAGTTACGCTGTCCAATATCCGCGAGGTCGGACAGACCGGCGATTGCGGCAATGCGGTTCGTGCCGACGGCTGATGTGTTTTAAGAGTTTAAAGGAAATGCCGTCTGAAACAGGTTTCAGACGGCATTTGACGTTCAGGCAGCCTGCAAACTTATTTGTCTTCCAACTTGGCAACACCGCCCATATAAGGCTGCAAAGCGGCTGGGATATTGATACTGCCGTCGGCGTTTTGATGGTTTTCCAATACGGCGACCAGCGTTCTGCCGACTGCCAAACCGGAGCCGTTCAAAGTATGTACCAAGCGGTTTTTGCCGTTTTCGTCTTTGAAACGCGCCTTCATGCGGCGGGCTTGGAAATCTTCGCAGTTGGAGCAGCTTGAGATTTCGCGGTAGGTATTTTGCGCGGGAACCCAAACTTCCAAATCATACGTTTTGGCCGCGCCGAAACCCATGTCGCCGGTGCACAAAGTGATCACGCGGTAGGGCAGTTCCAAAGCCTTCAGGATGTTTTCAGCATGGCCGACCATTTCTTCCAGTGCTTCGTATGATTTTTCGGGATGAACGATTTGTACCATTTCTACTTTGTCGAACTGGTGTTGGCGGATCAGGCCGCGTGTGTCTTTGCCGTACGAACCCGCCTCGCTGCGGAAGCAGGGCGAGTGGGCGGTCAGTTTCAGCGGCAGTCCGCCTTCGTCTAAAATGCTGTCGGCAACGGTGTTGGTCAGCGTTACTTCTGCGGTCGGAATCAGATATTGCGTGGTTTTGCTCTCGTCGCCGCCACGGGTAACGTGGAACAAATCTTCTGCAAACTTCGGCAGCTGACCCGTGCCTTGCAGGGTGGTATCGTCCACGATATAGGGCGTGTAATGCTCGGTGTAGCCGTGTTTCAGCGTGTGCGTATCGAGCATGAATTGCGCCAGCGCGCGGTGCAAGCGGGCGATTTGTCCGCGCATCACGGTAAAGCGCGCGCCGGAAAGTTTCGCGCCGCCTTCGAAATCCAAACCCAAAGGTTCGCCCAAATCGACATGGTCTTTGATTTCAAAGTCAAATTTGCGTGGCGTGCCGACTTTGCGGACTTCGACGTTTTCGGTTTCGTCTTTACCGGCGGGTACGCTTTCGTGCGGCAGGTTGGGTATGCTCAACAACCATGCGTCCAATTCTTTTTGAACGGCATCCAAATCGGCGGCAGCCTGTTCCAAATCGGTTTTGATTTGGGCGACTTGATCCATGGCCGCCTGCGCCTCTTCATGTTTGCTCTGACCTTTCAGTGCGCCGATTTGTTTGGAAATGCTGTTGCGCGAGGCTTGTAGTTCTTCGGTTTTCACCTGAACGGACTTGCGTCGTTCTTCCAGTGCGTCAAAACGTGCGGTATCAAAGTCATAACCGCGCCGTGCAAGCCGTTCGGCAACGGCGGCGGTGTTGCTGCGGAGCAATTGGATATCTAACATGGTCTGATTCCCGAATAATTTGAAACACATTATTGTAAACCAAATTTAAGATATTTTCCCGAGTCCGTCTGTGTTTCGACATGCTTGAACCCTATCGTCCGATTTGTCAAAACCGTTCGATTTGTGGGAAAATCTCAAGGTTGAATTTAACGGAGGGCGACACCGTGTTGGACAGGGAAGGCTATCGCCCCAATGTCGGTATCATCTTAATCAATAACCGCAACGAGGTCTTTTGGGGCAAGCGTGTGCGCGAACATTCTTGGCAGTTTCCGCAAGGCGGCATCAAGCCGGGCGAAAGCCCCGAAACCGCGATGTACCGCGAGCTTTACGAAGAAGTCGGACTTCTGCCGCAACACGTCAAAATCGTCGGGCGGACGCGCGACTGGCTGCGTTACGACGTGCCGAACAACTGGGTGCGCCGCGAATGGCGCGGATCCTATCGCGGACAAAAACAGATTTGGTATCTTTTGCGTTTGGTCGGCCGTGACAGCGACGTCAACCTCCGCGCCTGCCACCATCCCGAATTTGACGGTTGGCGTTGGCACCAATATTGGGCTCCCGTTGACGAAGTCATCGAGTTCAAACGAGACGTTTACTTGGGGGCATTGGAAGAACTCTCTTCCCGCTTCCTGCGCGGCATGGAAAGCTACGAAGACTTTATCCGTCGCAATCCAATAGAAAACCTATAACCCAAACGCTTTCAGGCCGTCTGAAAGCGTTGTTTTTCATCCTTTCAGACGGCATGGCATTCAAATTATACAGACTGTAAAATCATATTTTTCTGACACCAGCAAATGCTCCCATGAAGCAGAAAGTAATAAAATGCAAGTAAAATCAATAACTCTACATAATATTGGACAATTCAAAGAATTAACCATTCCACTCGCGCCTTTAACTGAAAATGCACCTAAGGTTGCTGTTTTTATTGGGAATAACGGCTCAGGAAAAACAACAGTTTTGAAATCGTTGGTTACGGCGTTGAGTTGGCTGCCTGCGCGTATTCGTAGCGAACGTGGGCGAGGTTTGGATATTCCCGAAGAAGTGATTATGAATGGACGGTCTTCAGGAATGGTGGTGCTGAGTATTGAAAATACCAAAAAATCATTTACATGGCAGCTTAGCAAAGCTCAAAAGGGCAGGAAAAATCAGTTTTCTACTGATTTGAAAGATATTAATGAATTAGCAGATATTCATCGCACTAATTTAACCGAAAATGAACAAGCTGATTTGCCGATATTAGCTTTTTATCCTGTTGAACGCAGCGTATTAGATATTCCGTTAAAAATTAGAGAAAAACATTCTTTTGAACAACTTAACGGTTATGATAATGCGTTGGAAATGGGCGTTGATTTTAGACGATTTTTTGAGTGGTTTCGTGAAAGGGAGGATATTGAAAATGAAGAAAATGCATTTTCAGAAATAGGTCAAATAATCAATGGGCTAGGTGAGCTGGATTCAAACATGGACAGCTTGTTTAATGCTTTTGATAAGATGGCTTCTTTACGAAAAAGTATTGAAAAAAAAAGAGAAACGCGCTTGTTAAAGCTAAAAATGATAATGAATTAGAAAAAATAGCTGATTTCTCTGAGCAGTTAATTGAATTGATGAATAAATTTATTGAAACAAAATCACAGACTGATTTATTTTTTACAAACGCTGTGCCATCGATAGGAAAAGATGCTTTAAGAAAAAAAATAAATTATTTGGATATCCAATTAAAAACAGTTAAAGATGCAGTACAGAATTTTACTAATTTTGAAAATATTAGGGTTCAAAGAAAACCTAAATTACGCATGATTGTAAAAAAAAATAATCTAGAATTTGAAGTTTCCCAACTCTCCCAAGGCGAAAAATCCCTAATGGCATTGATAGGCGACATTGCTCGTCGTTTGGCAATGCTTAACCCAAGTTTGGAGAATCCCTTGAATGGACATGGTATTGTAATTATCGATGAAGCCGATTTACATCTACATCCACAATGGCAACGTCAATTAATTGAACGATTGACCAAAACCTTTCCAAATTGTCAATTTGTATTAAGCACACATTCGCCGCTTGTAATTAGCGATAGTAAGGATATTATTGTTTATTCATTAGAAAATGGAGAAATACAACAAGTATCATCACAATATGGGCAAGATGCAAACACGGTTTTATTGAATGTAATGGAAACAGCTATTCGCAATGAAGAAGTTACCCAAAAATTGAATCATTTATTGGATTTAATTCAGGATAATCAATTGGATGAGGCAAAAATTAAGTTAACTACATTACGCCAAGATCTGCCTGAAAATAATTTAGAATTAGCCAAGGCTCAACTTTTACTCAAAAAACAGGAAATCCGTTATGAGAAAAATTCAAAAAGCTGATGAGCCTGTCAGTTTTGCCAGGTACAAACAAGACAACCCTGCTCATCAATACAAAGATTTAAATGATGAGATTGTCCGCCAAGATATTCGGCAAAAATGCACAGAAGAACAATATTATTTATGTGCTTATTGCTGCAAAGCAATTTCAGGAACAAATGTGGATACCATGAATGAGCATATTCAGCCACGCCATCATTACCCCAATTTGTCTATGGATTTTAATAATATTGTAGCAAGTTGCAATCAAACAGGGCATTGTGACAATTCAAAAGATTCGAAAATCCTTCCACTTACGCCTTTGATGGACGAATGTGAAACTGAATTTGAATTTAGAATAAATGGTGCTGTAAGTGGTAAAACAGAAAGGGCAAGAAGTGCAATTGATATTTTGCAATTAAATCATAAAAAATTATGCGAATCAAGAAAGCAAGCTATTAATTCCATGCTTATAAATCATGGACTTGGAAATCCAATTGAAGTGGAAGATGATGAGTTATTACAATCCGTTTGTGATGATATTATGCAACCTGAAAACGGAAAACTTATTGCTTTTACGCCAGCTATTGTCAATGCAATTAAAAATTGGACTAACTCATAAGAAAATAGCCAAAACTCGATTTTTATTATATTAAAGCTTTTTACTAATAAGAAATATGGTATGTCACAAGGAATATTTTACTAATTAATCAAATCTTCAAATTCCATTTGGCAAACAACATAATTATGACAAAAAAGACACAATACAGCGAATCCAGCATCACCGTCCTCAAAGGCTTGGAGCCGGTCAAAGAACGACCCGGCATGTACACCCGCACCGACAGCCCGACCCACATCTGCCAAGAAGTCATCGACAACGCGGCGGACGAGGCGTTGGGCGGTTTCGCCACTGAAATCGACGTGCGCATCCACGACGACGGTTCGCTTTCCGTACACGACAACGGACGCGGCATTCCCGTCGGGCTGCACCCTGTCGAAGGCGTACCCGTGGTCGAACTTGTGTTTACCCGTCTGCACGCGGGCGGCAAGTTCAACAAAAAAGACGGCGGCAGCGCGTATGCCTTTTCTGGCGGTCTGCACGGCGTGGGCGTGTCCGTCACCAACGCCCTCTCCACCCGCCTTGAGGTCACCGTCAAACGCGAAGGCAAAGTCCACCGCATCGTGTTTGCCGGTGGCGATGTCATTGAGCCATTGACTGAAGTGGGCAAATGCGCCGTCAAAGACAGTGGCACCGAAGTGCGCGTCTGGCCGGACGGCAAATATTTTGAAAGCCCGAATTACAGCATTCCCGAACTCGAACGCCTGCTGCGCGCCAAAGCCGTGCTGCTGCCGGGCGTGCGCGTTTCCCTGACCCGTCCGGTCAAAGGCGAAGACGAAGCGCGCACTCAAACCTGGCATTACCCCGACGGTCTGAAAAGCTATCTGACCGACCTGATTGCCGACGCGCAGGAAGCCGTGCCTATCTTCTCCTGCGAAAACTATATTTCAGACGATCACAACGGCGATTTCAGCATCGGCGAAGGCGCCGCCTTTGCCCTGACTTGGCTGGAAGAAGGCTCGTGCGCCAACGAAAGCTATGTCAACCTCATCCCCACCCCGCTGGGCGGCACGCACGAAGCAGGTTTGAAACAAGCCGTGTTCAACGCCGTCAACAACTTTATCAATCTGCACAACCTCTTGCCGCGCGGCGTGAAAGTACAAAGTGACGACGTGTTCGGCAAAACTGCCTTTGTCCTCTCTGCCCGTGTCCTCGACCCGCAGTTCCAAGGTCAGACCAAAGACAAACTGACTAACCGCGATGCGCTGAAACTCGTTGCCGCCGTATCGGGCGACCCTTTGGAATTGTGGCTGAACCAAAACGTGGATTTCGGCAAAAAAATCGCCGAACTCGCTATCCGTCAGGCACAAGCACGGATGCGTTCGGTTAAAAAGATTGAAAAGAAAAAAGGCAGCGGCGTCGCCGTCCTGCCCGGTAAACTGACCGACTGCGAAAGCGAAGACATCCGCGAAAACGAACTCTTCCTCGTCGAAGGCGATTCCGCTGGCGGCTCCGCCAAACTCGCCCGCGACAAAGCCACCCAAGCCATCCTGCCTCTGCGCGGTAAGGTGCTCAACAGCTTTGAAGTCCACCCCGACCAACTCTTCGGCAACGCCGAAATCCATGATATTTCCGTCGCCATCGGCGTTGATCCACATGGAATCAATGACCATCCCGATTTAAGCGGCCTGCGCTACGGCAAAATCGCCATCCTATCCGATGCCGACGTGGACGGCTCGCATATTCAGGTTTTGCTGTTGACCCTGTTCTACCGCCACTTCCCCAAACTGGTTGCCGACGGACACATCTACGTCGCCCAGCCGCCGCTGTTCCGCGTCGATGTCAACGCACAAGGCAAAAGCAAACCCGCCCGCAAATTCTACGCTCTCGACCAAAACGAACTCGACAGCATTTTGGAGCGACTGCAAAAAGAAGGCGTTAGAGAAACCGCCTATTCCATCAGCCGTTTCAAAGGCTTGGGCGAGATGAATCCCGACCAGCTCAAAGACACCACCATGCACCCCGACACCCGCCGCCTGTTGCAGGTGCAAATCCCCGAAGGAGCGGATGACGAAACACGCGACATCTTCGTCAAACTGATGGGCAAAGGCGAAGCCGCCGCCCGCCGCGCTTGGATGGAACGCGAAGGCGATACAGCGGAACTCGATATTTGAACCGTGATTGCCGCATACGAAAAAATGCCGTCTGAAACCAAATCGGCTTTCAGACGGCATTTCGTTTGGGGATTTATTCTGCTGCGGAAGATTCGGCTACTTCGGCTTCAACAGACGGCGTTTCGGCGGCAGCTTGGGCGGACTGTTGTTGCAAAGCCTGCTGCACGAAAGGATGGTTTTGCGCGATCGCCTGTTCTTCGGGGGTAACTTCGCCTTTGAAACGGTTGTTCAAATCGAAACGTTTGCCGCCGCGCGCCAAGGCTTTCAGATAACGCGGACGGCGGCAGTGGTTGGCGAGGACGCGTGCAATAAGTGTAGGATCGTATTGGGGCAGCGCGGTAATCAAGTCTTGGTCGATACCGAGTGCCAACGGTTTAAATCGTTTGAATACATCGTATTTGCCGTAGATGTGGTCGGCAATCATTTCGGTCTGTTTCTTTTTGCTCATAGTTTGGACGGCGGATTTCAGTGCCGCACCCAAAGCGGTTTCTTGTGTCATTTCGGTTGTATTCCTCTAAACAAACCCGTGCGTCAAGGCGGCACGGCAATGCTGGGTATTCTATTATAAAGTCTGTGTTTTGGCTAAGTTTTTATTTGTTTGAAAGGGTAATGTCGGGCGTATTAACCCGAACGTCGGCATTTTGCGCGCGATGGCGTAAGGCGTGGTCGATTAAAACCAATGCCAGCATAGCTTCGGCAATCGGAGCGGCGCGTAATCCGACACAGGGGTCGTGTCTGCCGTGGGTGGCGAGTTCGACGGGGTCGCCGTTGATGTCGATACTGCGGCGCGGTGTGGCAATGGAGCTGGTGGGTTTGATGGCGATATTGACGCGGATGTTTTGTCCGGTGCTGATGCCGCCGAGAATGCCGCCTGAGTGGTTGGACAGGAAGCCTTGCGGGGTGAGTTCGTCGCCGTGTTCGCTGCCGCGTTGGACGACGCTGCCGAAGCCCGCGCCGATTTCCACGCCTTTGACGGCGTTGATGCCCATCATGGCGTAGGCGATTTCGGCATCGAGGCGGTCGAAAACGGGTTCGCCCAAGCCGACGGGGACGTTAGCCGCTTCGATATGCAGCTTCGCGCCGACGGAATCCAACGATTTGCGCACGCTGTCCATATAGTTTTCCAGCTCGGCGATTTGGCTTTGGTTGGCGGCGAAGAAGGGATTTTGGGAAATGTGTTCGCAGCCTTCAAACTGAATTTCTTTTTCGCCGACTTGGGTAACGTAGGCGGTGATTTCCGTGCCGAATTTTTCTTTCAGCCATTTTTTGGCAACGGCTCCGGCGGCAACGCGGGCGGCGGTTTCGCGGGCGGAGCTTCTGCCGCCGCCTCGGTAGTCGCGCGTGCCGTATTTGTGCCAGTAGGTATAGTCGGCATGGCCGGGACGGAAGCTGGTGGCGATGTTGCCGTAGTCTTTGCTGCGCTGGTCGGTATTGCGGATTAAGAGGGCGATGGGTGTGCCGGTGGTTTTGCCTTCGAATACGCCGGAGAGGATTTCTACTTGGTCGGCTTCGCGGCGTTGGGTAACGTGGCGGCTGGTGCCGGGTTTGCGCCGGTCGAGGTCGGCTTGGATGTCTGATTCGGTTAATGCCAGTCCGGGCGGGCAGCCGTCGATGATACAGCCCAAACCTGCGCCGTGGCTTTCGCCGAAGGTGGTCACGGTAAAGAGTTGTCCGAAAGTGTTGCCTGCCATATTTTCCCTCTGTCGGCGGTATGTTGGAGACGGCTGATTTTAGCATAAAAGCCGGAGGAAAACGGGTTATATACCGGTAAAGGGGTTGCGTGTTTTGCAGTGAATCGGCTTATAATCCGGTCTGATTTTTCAGGATAGCGATATGAGCGACTACACGCAGCAGCTTCAAGATAAAAAAGACCGCCTTAAAACCCTTTTTGCAGGTTTGGATTTCCCTGAGTGGGAAGTGTACGAATCTCCGGACAAACATTACCGTATGCGTGCCGAGTTCCGTATTTGGCACGAAGGCAGTGAAATGTTTTACGCCATGTTTGAAAAAGGGCAGAAGGCTAGCGGGGCAAGCCTGATCCGTTGCGACCGTTTTGAAGCGGCTTCCGAAGCCGTCAACCGCCTGATGCCCGAATTAATTGCCGTTGCCGCCCAATCTGCCGAACTGAGAAACCGTTGGTATGCCGTCGAATTTTTGTCTACGCTCAGCGGGGAAATGCTGGTTACCATGATTTACCACAAAAGGCTTGATAATGAGTGGATGCAGGCGGCGCAAGCGTTACAGCAACAGTTGGATATTTCCGTTATTGGGCGGAGCAGGGGACAGAAAATAGTCTTAAAACAGGACTATGCAACGGAAACTTTGAAGGTCGGCAACCGGGATTTCCGTTATCGGCAAATTGAAGGCAGTTTTACCCAACCGAATGCCGCCGTGTGTCAGAAAATGCTTGAATGGGCCTGCGGTGCAGCAGAAGGATTGGATGGGGATTTGCTCGAACTGTATTGCGGAAACGGCAACTTTACGCTTCCTTTATCTGAAAAGTTTGAACGTGTTTTGGCAACCGAAATCTCCAAAACCTCCGTCAGCGCGGCGCAATGGAATATCGAAGCCAACCGCATCGGCAACATCAAAATCACCCGTCTGTCTGCTGAAGAATTTACCGAAGCCTATACCGGAAAACGTGAGTTTAAACGCCTTAAGGATGGCGGTATTGCTTTGACGGATTACGCATTTTCCACTATTTTTGTTGATCCGCCGCGTGCCGGTATCGATGAGGAAACTTTGAAGCTGGTGTCGCAGTTTGACAACATCATCTACATTTCCTGTAATCCTGAAACGCTGCGCGCCAATTTGGATACCTTGGTGGAAACCCATACGGTTGAACGTGCCGCCCTGTTCGATCAATTTCCGTTTACGCACCATATTGAAAGCGGTGTGCTGTTGAAAAAGAAAATCCTTGGAAAAAGCAAGAGGTAAGGACTATGTACCGACACATCGAATACTATCCCGGCGACCCGATTTTGAGTTTGGTCGAAACCTTCAAAAACGACCCGCGCCCTGAAAAAGTCAATTTAAGCATAGGCATTTATTTCGACGACGAAGGCAAGATGCCTGTGTTGGAATCCGTGCGCCGTGCCGAAGCCGCCCGCGCCGCCGCGCCTGCGCCGTCGCCCTACCTGCCGATGGAAGGTTTGGATGCTTATCGCAGCGCGGTGCAGCATTTATTGTTCGGCAAAGACAACCCCGCGCTCGCACAAGGACGCATCGTTACTGTGCAAACCTTGGGCGGCTCGGGCGCGCTCAAAGTCGGAGCGGATTTCCTGCACCGCTGGTTTCCCGAAGCGCGCGCCTACGTCAGCGACCCGACTTGGGACAACCATCGCGGCATTTTTGAAGGCGCAGGTTTCGAAGTCGGCACTTACCCATATTACGACCCTGCTGCCGTCGGCGTGAAATTCGACGAAATGACCGCGTTTTTCAACACCCTGCCCGAACACAGCGTCTTAATCCTGCATCCCTGCTGCCACAACCCGACCGGCGCGGATATGTCGGAACGGCAATGGGACGAAGTGTTGCACATCATCAAAACGCGCAAACTGATTCCGTTTATGGACATTGCTTACCAAGGCTTCGGCGGCGATTTGGACAGCGATGCCTATGCCGTCCGCAAAGCTGTGGAAATGGATTTGCCGCTGTTCGTCAGCAATTCCTTCTCGAAAAACCTGTCGCTCTACGGCGAACGCGTCGGCGGTTTGAGCGTGGTTTGCCCGAATAAAGAAGAAGCGGAATTGGTGTTCGGACAACTCAAATTCACCGTCCGCCGCATCTACTCCAGCCCGCCCGCATACGGCGCGTATATCGCCGCCGATGTGATGAGCAGCCCCGAACTTTATGCTTTGTGGCAAAACGAAGTTTATATGATGCGCGACCGCATCCGTGCGATGCGGCAGAAACTTTATGATGTCTTAACTGCGCAAATCCCCGATCGCGATTTCACTTATTTCATCAAACAGCGCGGAATGTTCGGCTACACGGGGTTGAGCGTGGGGCAAGTCCGCAGGCTGCGCGACGAATTTGCCGTTTACCTGCTGGATTCCGGCAGGATGTGCGTCGCCGGACTGAATACATCAAATATCGCCTATGTCGCCGATGCGTTTGCCGAAGTGTTGAAATAAGAATTTGAAGTAAGTCAAAAGGCCGTCTGAAAAGTATTTATCTTTCAGACGGCCTCTTTATAATTGGCGCACCCAACAGGGATCGAACCTGTGACCTCCAGCTTCGGAAACTGACACTCTTCCAACTGAGCTATGGGTGCGGAAAACGTAAGGTTAACGTAAATTCTGCAAATTGGCAAAGGTTATCTTGCGCCGGCAGGCGGCGTATGGCGGCATAAGGGAAGTTTTCTTGGAGGTAATCCAGTATTTTCAACGGATTATTTGTTTTATACAGATACCGTTGGCAAATTTTTTCATATTTTCAATGATAGCGATTGGAAAGACCCTGTGAATTCAGTATAATCCAGCAAAATATTGTTAACTGCGTTTAACACACCAAACTATAATTTACAGCACAACCTAACCTGACGGCGAGGCCTACCAAATGAAACAACTCCGCGACAACAAAGCCCAAGGCTCTGCACTGTTTACCCTTGTGAGCGGTATCGTTATTGTTATTGCAGTCCTTTATTTCCTAATTAAGCTGGCGGGCAGCGGCTCGTTCGGCGATGTCGATGCCACTACGGAAGCGGCAACGCAGACCCGTATCCAGCCCGTCGGACAATTGACGATGGGCGACGGCATCCCCGTCGGCGAACGCCAAGGCGAACAGATTTTCGGCAAAATCTGTATCCAATGCCACGCAGCGGACAGCAATGTGCCGAACGCCCCGAAACTGGAGCACAACGGCGATTGGGCGCCGCGTATCGCACAAGGTTTTGATACCTTGTTCCAACACGCGCTGAACGGCTTTAACGCCATGCCTGCAAAAGGCGGTGCGGCAGATCTGACCGATCAGGAACTCAAACGGGCGATTACCTATATGGCGAATAAAAGCGGAGGTTCTTTCCCAAATCCTGATGAGGCTGCACCTGCCGACAATGCCGCTTCAGGAGCAGCTTCTGCTCCTGCCGATAGTGCAGCTCCGGCAGAAGCGAAGGCAGAAGACAAAGGTGCTGCCGCACCTGCAGCCGGTGCAGACGGCAAGAAAGTTTTTGAAGCAAGCTGTCAGGCGTGCCACGGCGGTTCGATTCCCGGTATTCCCGGCATAGGCAAAAAAGACGATTGGGCACCGCGTATCAAAAAAGGCAAAGAAACCTTGCACAAACATGCCCTTGAAGGCTTTAACGCGATGCCGGCCAAAGGCGGTAATGCAGGTTTGAGCGATGACGAAGTCAAAGCGGCTGTTGACTATATGGCAAACCAATCCGGTGCGAAATTCTAAATTCGGATTAAATTAAAAAACGGGGCAGGTATCTGCTCCGTTTTTTTATGGGAATTTATTTGTTCGTCCATGTGGAAATGACATCAAAGGGTGTGAATAGGCTTTTCATCTTTGAAATCTGTCTGCCCGATCGGATGAATAAAAAGTAGGATGATAAAAAAGCTGATGTATGGATACTGGTTTAACCCATTTGTTTTGAAGTTATAGTCGAGATACGTGTATCGGTGCAACCGGTCTGCCGTTGACGAAAATGCCGTCTGAAAATGTTTCAGACGGCATTTGTCTTCGGGGTTTCAACGGTCAGTCTTCATAATTTTCCATCGGTGGGCAGCTGCACACGAGGTTGCGGTCGCCGTACACGTCGTCCACGCGGTTGACGCTCGGCCAGAATTTGTGTTCGCGGACGAACGGCAACGGGAAGACGGCTTCTTCACGGGAGTACGGATGTGCCCATTCGCCGGTTATATCTGCGGCGGTGTGCGGCGCGTTGACCAGCGGATTGTCCTCTTTCGGCCATTCGCCGCGCCCGACTTTCAGCACTTCCTGTTTGATTTGTTTCAGGGCGGCGATGAAGCGGTCGAGTTCGGCTTTACTTTCGCTCTCGGTCGGCTCGATCATCAGCGTACCGGCAACAGGGAAGGAAACCGTCGGCGCGTGGAAACCGTAGTCCATCAGGCGTTTGGCGATGTCGGTTTCGGTGATGCCGCTTTCGGCTTTGAGCGGACGCAAATCAACAATACATTCGTGCGCGACGCGGCCGTTTTTGCCGGTGTAGAGAATCGGATAGTCTTCGCCCAGACGTTTGGCGACGTAGTTGGCGTTGAGCAATGCCCAGCGTGTCGCCTGCTCCATACCTTGTTTGCCCATCATGGTCAGGTACATCCAAGTAATCGGCAGGATGGACGCAGAACCGAATGCGGCGGAAGAAACGGCAGTTTGCCCGGCACTTGCGCTGTGGGTGTCGGTCAAGGTATGGCCCGGGGCAAACGGGGCAAGGTGGGCTTTCAGACCGATGGGTCCCATGCCCGGGCCGCCGCCGCCGTGAGGGATACAGAAGGTTTTGTGCAGGTTCATGTGCAACACGTCCGCGCCGACTTCGGCAGGCTGCATGATGCCGATTTGGGCGTTAAGGTTGGCACCGTCCATATAAACCTGTCCGCCGTTTTCGTGGATGATGCGGCAGATGTCGCGGATGCCTTCTTCGTACACGCCGTGGGTGGACGGATAGGTAATCATAATGGCGGACAAAGCGTCGCGGTGTTGTTCGGCTTTGGCTTTCAAATCGTCGATGTTGACGTTGCCGTGTTCGTCGGTGTCGACAACGACGACTTTCAAGCCCAGCATGGCCGCAGTCGCAGGGTTGGTACCATGGGCTGATTTTGGAATCAGACAGATGTTGCGGTGTCCCTCGCCATTGGCTTCTTGATAGCGGCGGATGGACAGCATGCCGCTGTATTCGCCCTGCGCGCCTGAGTTGGGCTGGAAGGAAATCGCGTCAAAGCCGGTGATGGCTTTCAAGCTGTTTTCCATATCGGCGAGCAATTCGCGGTAGCCCGCGGTTTGCGCTTCGGGAGCGTAGGGATGGATGTCGGAGAACTCGGCCCAAGTAATCGGCAACATTTCCGCAGTCGCGTTGAGTTTCATGGTGCAGCTGCCCAATGAAATCATGCTGCGGTTCATCGCCAAGTCGCGGTCTTCGAGTTTTTTCAGGTAGCGCAACATTTCGTGTTCGGTATGGTAACGGTTGAACACGGGATGTTGCAGAATATCGTCCTGACGCAGCAATTCTGCATTCAGACGGCCTTTGACATCATCGGCAAATGCGAACGTATCCTTGCCGGTAAACGCGCGGTACAAATCTGTCAAATCTTCGCGCACGGATGTTTCGTGGAAGGCGGCGGCGATTTGGGTATCGTTGACGCGGCGCAGGTTGTAGCCCGATTCCAAAGCAGCGGCAAACACTTGGTCTGCTTTTTCTTTGCTGCCGAAATCGACGGTAACGGTATCGAAGAAGACTTTGTGAACCACATTCAGGCCGTCTGAAACCAGCGCGTCGGCAAAGGCAGAAGCCAGCGCATGAATGCGGTTGGCGATGCGTTTTACACCTTCAGGGCCGTGGTAAACGGCGTACATGCCCGCCAAGTTCGCCAGCAATGCTTGTGCGGTACAAATATTGGATGTCGCTTTTTCGCGGCGGATGTGTTGCTCGCGGGTGGACAACGCCATGCGCAAGGCAGGTTTGCCAGATGCATCTTTGGATACGCCGATGATGCGGCCTGGAGCGGAACGTTTGAACGCGTCTTTAAACGCGAAATAAGCAGCGTGCGGACCACCGAAGCCCATCGGCACACCGAAGCGTTGAGTGTTGCCCAACGCAATGTCCGCGCCCAATTCAGCCGGAGACTTCAGCAAAACCAAACTCATGATGTCGGCGGCAACGGCCACGATCGTGCCTTTTGCTTTCAGACGGCTGATAACATCCTGCAAATCTTGTACGTCGCCGTCTTTGCCGACGTATTGGAACAGCGCGCCGAAGTATTCGCCTTCATCCGCTTTGGCAAAATCGCCGACCACCAGTTCAAAGCCGAAATATTTGGCGCGGGTTTTCATCACGTCCAAAGTTTGCGGATACACGCGCTCGTCCACAAAGAAACGCTCGGATTTCACCTTGCCCACGCGGTGCGCCATCGCCATCGCTTCCGCCGCGGCAGTTGCCTCGTCCAACAAAGACGCGCCTGCCACAGGGAAACCGGTCAAATCGATACACACTTGTTGGAAGTTCAGCAACGATTCCAAACGACCTTGGGCAATTTCCGCCTGATACGGCGTGTAGGCGGTGTACCAGCCCGGATTTTCCAATACGTTGCGCAAAATCACGTTCGGCACGCGGGTCGGGTAATAGCCCAAGCCGATATAGGATTTGTTGATCACGTTTTTCGACGCAATGCCTTTCAATTTCGCCAATGCGTCCGCCTCGGTCAAGGCCTCGGGCAAATCGAGTTCGGACGGCATACGGATGCTTTGCGGCACGGTATTGCCGACAAAATCGTCCATACTCTTCTCGCCGAGCGTTTCCAAAAGCGCGGCCTCGTCGCCGAAACTCAAATGCCGCGCGGCAAATTCGTCGGGGTTGAACAATTCAGATAGTTTCATTCCTACTCCTTAGATAGTGTTGCGTGGATATGCCGTCTGAAGCGGCGGAACGACTTGCGTATCCAATGCCGGAGGGCCGATATTTCCCGGGGGCGTATGGCGTAGTCGGTGCATTTCAGACGGGTTGTCGGGGAAGTGTCTGTGCGTTTGCCTTGTTTCATCATAATGTGTTTTAACGGAAGTGGCGCGCGTTTATCGGAATCCCTGAGTGTGCAGGAAATCGGACAATTTCTCGGCAAATCGGCGATAGCCTTTGCCGTTGGCGTGGATTTGGTCGGACTTTAAATCGTTGTCGCCCAAAATTTCCGCCCATGCGCCGCCGAACAGCGGAATGCCGTATTCCTTGGACAAATCCTCATACAGCGGATGGTCGCTCAAATGCCCGAACAACGTGCCCAGTGTGATGTGAGGCACGCCGACGAGGACGGCGGGGATGTTTTCCTTTTGCACGGTTTCGATGATTTTCGCGATATTGGCGCGGGTCTGCTCCTCGGGAACTTTGCGCAGAAAGTCGTTGCCGCCTATGCCGACAATCACAAGCTTGGGTTTGCGTGCCAACAGCGCGGGCAGGCGCGACAGGGCTTGCGCGGACGTATCGCCCGATACGCCGCCGTTGACAATATTCCAACCCGTCAGTTTTTGCAGTTGCGCGGGGTAGGATTCGCCGGGGTTTGCGCCGTAGCCGAAGGTGAGCGAATCGCCCAAGGCAAGTACGGTGCTTCCTTCGGGAATTTTGGCGTGGGTTCGGGCGGATTTTCTGCCGCAGGCGGTAAGAAGCAACGCGCCTGCACCGAGGAGGAAGGTTCTTCTGTTCATTGGTTTTTCAGACGGCATCGAGCCATTTCGGGTGGTATTTCAGGGTTTTACGGTAAACCGGACAGCTTTCGGCGTGCGCGCCTTTGAGGTAGCCGGTACTCATCAGAAATTCGCCGACGATTTCGCCGCCGACGAATTTGAAATGTTTTTTAAAGAGTTTGACCCATTCGTCTTTGCTTCGCGGATGGTGCGCGTCGAGCCAGTTCTTGAACGAGCCGTATTCTTGTTGCAACGCTTGGATTTGCCGTGCATTGAAAATGGCGGCATCGATTTTCAGGCGGTTGCGGACGATGCCTGCATCGGCAAGCAGCCGCTCAATATCGGCTTCGCCAAATGCGGCAACAGTATCGATGTCGAACCCTTCAAATGCCGTCTGAAACGCCTGCCGCTTCTTCAGCATCAGCGTCCAGCTCAATCCTGCCTGATTGATTTCCAACACCAGCCGCTCAAACAATTCATTGTCGTCCTCAATCGGAAAACCGTATTGCGTGTCGTGGTAATGTTTGTTCGGGTTATCGGTGTTTTCGGGAAGTGAGGCGGCAAATTCGCAATAGTTCACGGTTTACTCGACCATCTGTTGCGCCGCCTGTTTCAGTCCCTGTTCGAGTGCGGCGGTCATCGCGGCGTAGCCGTCACCCTGCTGTTCGGTTTCGATATGGAAGGGTCTGTTCGTGCCGTCGGGTAGGACGGCGTAGCCGCTGATGAGGGTTTTGCCCGTGTAGCTGCCTTGGAATGCGTCGATATAGACCGTCCATTTTTCGGTACTGCCGCTGCGTGAGGCAGGAACAAAGATGCGTGTGTTGTCCAAACGGTTGAATGCATTGCTCAACGCCGCTTCGAGCATATCGTCCAAGGTGTCTGCCCAAACGTGGTTTTGTGCGGTGTTGAGGCGGTAGGGGTCGGTTTGATAGACCAGTCCGCCGCGTTTGAGCGGTTCGGCAAGACGGACTTCGACGGCGGTTTCGCTGCCTTGCGTTGCAGGACGGATGTAGCGGCTGTCGGGCAACACGAAATATTGTGTGCTTTGCACAGTACCGCAGGCGGCAAGCGTCAGGGCTGCGGCGATGGGGAAAAGGCGCATTATCGGCTTCCTTTCGGGATAGGGTCTTTGCTGCTGCTGTTGAAAATCAGCGCGTTGGGTTTTTCTTTCAAAGTGTTAATGACGGGTTGAACGTCTTTTAAGGTTTTGTCCAAACTTTGCAGCGTATTTTGTACGTCGCCGTAGATAGGCGATTGAGGCGATACGCCTTGCAGGGTTATGCGCAACTCTTTCAGGGTTTGGTTCAGCTCGTTCGGAATGTTTTGCGTCTGCGGTTTGCCGACCAGTTTGTCGATGGAGCTTAGGGCGGCATTGGCAGATTTGAGTGTGGACTTGAGCTCGGTAAGCGAGCCGTTCAGCCCTGAAACGGTTTTATCCAGGGGCAGGCTGTTGAATTTGTCCAGCAAATCCGCCAATTTGGCCTGCAAGTCGTCCAAACCGCCACCTTGGGTCGCGATAACGGTATCGCCTGCATAAACGGTATGCGGTCGCAGCTTGGGCGAGGCGGAAGGCTGATCGTTCAACTCAATCATTTTGCTGCCGGTCAGCAGGTTGTTGCTGGAGATGGTGGCGGTCAGGCCTTTGTTTAAAGCCGTCTGAAATTGTTGTTTCCAATGCTCTTTGCTTTGCTCGTCGGCATTGATTTCCAAGCGGGAAGGCTCGATGCGGATGCGTACGGGTATCCAGCCGTTTTCAAACAGGTGCAGGCTGTCGTTGCGGTCGAAATAAGGAACATCGGAAACCACGCCGACATTCAGCCCTTTGTACTCGACGGGCGAACCGACGGTCAGTCCGCGCACGGATTGTTTGAAAAACGCGGTGTAGTACAGCGAACGGTCGTCAGGCAGGTTGGCGACTTCGCTGCGGCTGTCGTAAAGCGTGAAGCTGTCTTCGCTTTTGACGTTTTTACTGTTTTTGGTTTTCGGCGAATCAAATGAAATCGCGCCCGACAGCAGGACAGGCAGAGGGGCGGAATTGAGTTTGATGCCGCTGCCTGTGGTTTCGATATTGATGCCGCTTTCCAGCCAAAAACGGCTGGCGGAATGAATCAGTTTGTCGTTGGGGCTTTGGATGAAGATGGTGTAATGCACGCTTTGGTCGGACGGGTCGAAATGCGCGCTTTCGATTTGCCCGACCATAAAGTTTTCATACAAAACAGGGCTGTTGACGTTGAGGATGCGGTCATTTTTACCAATCAAATTCAAGCGCAGCCCGCTTTGCCCGATGGCGGTAACGGGCGGAATGTCCTGCACTTGGAACACGTCTTTTGCCTCGTCGCTTTTGCCGGGTGTAAAGGCGATGTACGAACCCGAAAGCAGCGTACCCAAACCGGTTACGCCGCTTTGGTCGATACGCGGCTTGACCACCCAAAACTGGGTATCGCTGCGGATGAGGCCGGATACGTCCGCATTGAGTTGGGCGGTTACTTCCACGCCTTTTTGGTCGTCGCGCAGTTTGATTCGGGTAACGCGTCCGACATCGATGCTCAATACTTTGATGACCGTATTGTTGACCTCAATGCCTTCCGCGCTGTCCATCAAGAGCGTAACCACAGGCCCCCTGTTGCGGATTTCCTTAATCCACAGCCAGCCACCGGCAATCAGCGCAATCAGCGGGACCAGCCAGACGGCGGAGAGGAAGGTGTTGTTTTTGCGGACGCGTGCTTGAGCGTGTCCGTTTGGAGGAGGGCTGTTGTCAGTCATATTTTTCCGTTTCATTGAAAGCAATGCCGTCTGAAGCGCGTTTGTCCCAAAGCAGGCGCGGGTCGAAATAATAGGCGGACAGCATCGTCAGAATCACGACCAGGCAGAAATAGACTGCCGCACTGCCCGGAATGACGCGCGCGGCATAAGTGTGGAACGAACACATCAAAATAATAATCACAAAAATATCAATCATCGACCAGCGGCCGACCGCTTCGGTGATGCGGTAGAGGTGCGACAATTTCTTTGCGCCCACCGGCAAAGCGAAGCGGGCGGACGCAATCAAAACCGATATTGCCGCAATCTTCAGCACCGGCACCAAAATACTCGCGCTGAAAATAACCGCCGCAATCAGCCTGTCGCCCTCGTCCCACATATAAGCGATGCCGCTAAGGATAGTGTTGGCCTCCGTGGCGGCAGGATTGGACGAAATCATAATCGGCAGGATATTGGCAGGGAAATACAAAATAACCGCCGCCGTCAGAAACGCCGACGAAATACTCAGACTTTTCGGCCGCCGGCGGTACAAATCCGCGCCGCACACGCCGCAGGGGGATTCGGCATTGTCTCGGAAATACAGGCAGCGGCTGCAACAGGTTTTGCCTTCTGATGCCGTCTGAACCGCATTATCCCCCGTCAGCCGCCCGATTTGAAAATACACCCAATGCTGGGGAACCGATACCGAAGTCCGAATCAGCATAACCGACAGCGCGAACATCAGATAAAACGCAGGCCCGAAGCGAACCTCTGCTACAGACGAGAGCTTGATATACGCCACCAGAGTGGAAACAAAAAACACATCCACCATCATCGCCTGCCTCAAGCGCACCATCACACGCGTTGCCAAACGCAGCGCAGGATACGCCTGTTTCCGTATCAGCGCGGCATAGACATACAGGCACAGCAGCAGAAACAGAACCGGCGCGCCGAAGGTCAGCACAAACATCACTTCGGCCAAAAAACCATAATCCTGAAACACCATCAGGCGTACCATTTCGGGCAGCGAAAGGACGGATGCCGCACCCGGTATCCCGACCTCGATATACGTCATACCGTAAGCAAACGCCATCAAAATCAGCGAAGCCGCCGCATAAGCGGGCGGGCCGGAAAAAGGATGCCTGCTTACCCTGAAGAGCTTATAGCCGCAACGGGGACAGAACGCCGCCTCTCCCTTGTCCAACCGAGGTACATCCGCGCGGCAGCCGCATTCCGGGCAATCTACCGTATGCGGCGGCAGGGCTTCGTCGCGGCAGTTGCCGCGAAGGCTGTGGGGGATATTTTCGGCAAACGGTTTCATCGGAAAAGTGGCAAATATAAGTGGCGGCATTATAAAGGAAAAAAGGCGATACACCCAATCAGGATGCAAAACCGGCAGGTTCGGCAGTATGAACAAACCCTTGGTGTCCGGCAAAAATATTTTTTGAGCGGCTGTCCGCCGACTGCCGAACCCATTTGATAAAATCCCAATTCTGTAAAGAATAGTAAAATACCTGCTTAAAAACATCACGCAAATGATATTTTTTCCAAAAATATGTGATAATAAATCTCGTTTATTATTTTTGTATGCGGTCAGGTACGGATTTTGCCCGCACCGCATCCTTATCCCTTACCGACAAAGGAAAAGCTATGAGCGAAACCGAAAATCAAGCCCTGACGTTTGCCAAACGTCTGAAGGCGGATACCACCACCGTTCACGACAGCGTAGACAATCTCGTTATGTCTGTCGAACCGTTTGTCAGCAAAGAAAACTACATTAAATTTTTGAAACTCCAATCCGTTTTCCACAAGGCCGTCGACCACATCTATAAAGATGCCGAATTAAACAAAGCCATTCCCGAGCTGGAATATATGGCGCGATACGATGCCGTAACGCAAGACTTGAAAGACTTGGGCGAAGAGCCTTACAAATTCGACAAAGAATTGCCACACGAAACCGGCAACAAAGCAATCGGCTGGCTTTATTGCGCCGAAGGATCCAATTTGGGCGCGGCGTTTTTGTTCAAACACGCCCAAAAACTCGATTACAACGGCGAACACGGCGCGCGCCACCTCGCCCCCCATCCCGACGGGCGCGGCAAACACTGGCGCGCTTTTGTCGAGCATCTGAACGCTTTGAATTTGACTCCGGAAGCCGAGGCGGAAGCCATTCAAGGCGCACAAGAAGCTTTTGAATTCTATAAAGTGATTTTGCGCGAAACCTTCGGTTTGGCAGTCGATGCCGAAGCCCCCGAAGGTATGATGCCGCACAGG
>ADBE01000015.1 GCA_000176735.1 Neisseria polysaccharea ATCC 43768
GTCCGTTAACATATCGTCAATCAAAAAATGCCGTCTGAAACATTTTTCAGACGGCATTTTTAATCCTGCAACATTACTCCCTGCCCTGAGTTCGGATACTGTATCAATATAAAACCCCATCACACAGATTTACGGTAAAAAACCGTCCGAATGAATTCTTGAACACAATTCGGACGGCTTTAATTTTCAACAAGGCGATTAATTCAATAATACCAGATTAAAACTTCCATTCCAGCGATACGGCATAGTTGCGGCCGGGGGCGTAGTAGCGTTCCAGACCCTGATTTGCTGATTTAGTATTCGATACGCTTAAAGAGTTAATAGTCGATCTCGGATTGATGCCGCGCAAGCTGTCCCAAGTATGGTATTTCCGGTTAAACAGATTATAAACGCCCGCCCGTAAAGTCATACGTTTTACCGGTTTGTAGTAGCCGAATACATCCACAACAGTTGCCGCTTTATTCAACCAACGGAAGTCGATTTTATCGTCACGATACTGCAAGGCAACAGCACAATCATCTGTTTCCTCACCTGTCCAAGGATCGAGCTTATAGCTTGTGCAATAGCTCTTTTGTTCAATTACTTGGGCATCTTTGGCTTTTTTCCTGCCCATATAGCTGACACGGGAGAAAATACCCCAACGCTCATCAGGAGACTCATAATCGAATCCAAGCACCAACTTCAGCGGCTGGATGGACAGCATACTGCCGCGATCGCCAGACAATTTGCCTTTGCTGTAACCCAATGCGCCGAATAATTTGAAACCTTCCGGCACGGGCATTACTTGATGTAGGTTCATCTCTCCTTTAAGTTCAATTCCCCTCACCCTTGCTTTATCGACATTGACCATTTGCTGACCGATTTGGGTAAGCGTAGCACCGCAATAGGTCGGATCCGTATAACAAGCATAATCATCACCAGCAAATGGATTGGGAACTTGGAAGGTATGTTCTTCTTCAAACAGGAAATTACGGTAACGGGTTTGATACAGGCTGAAATCCAAAGACCCTTTGTCGTTTTTACCATGCAGCGACAATGTTTGATTCAGGCTGCGTTCGGCTTTCAGCGACGGATTCGCTATCCAGTGGCCATACACGCTGGTATAAGTAAAATACATTTCCGATGCTGTCGGCACGCGATGCCCCGTATTGATTTGGTAAGCTGCACGCCAAGTATCGTTAAAGCGGTAGTCCAAACCTAAAACGCCGTTCCATGTATTAAAACTTCTTGCGGACGGATTACCGTCATTAACACAGGTACTCAGACAAGGCGTATCTGGCTTGAAAGCCTGCGGTTTTACCTTCTCATAGTCGTAGCGCACGCCTGCATTTACAGATAACTTGTCGTCAAAAGCGATTTTATCCTGCAATGAAAAACCGATTTGATCCGTCTTCATCGGACGTATAATGGTGTAATGTTTACGGTCAGTTATATTGCCTGTTGAATTAAAATCTAAATCATCATTTACATTTTCAAAGTCGCGACGACTGGCAAAAGTCTTAAAAGATAATCTGTGTTCACCTGCCCACAGTGAGAAAGGCTGGCTATCCAAACGGAAGGTAATGCGCTTGTATTTGGTATCCATATTCCGCTCGTCTCTATCAGCCATAAAGCCGTTGTGATACTGATAACCTGTGCGCCAGTCTCCGGTACGAACCATATCACCTTTATAGTTTATCGCCCCATTGCGGGTTTTCTGATAGTCCAAATCCGTACGTAACAAAGAAAGGACGGAAGATGCAGGTGTCCACTCGTGGCTCAGGTTGATATTGGTGCGTTTCTGTATATCATCTGCCTCCCGCCAATAACTTGTCAGGGAGTAAGTTTTTTCATAAGTGTAATTGCTGTTATTTTGTCCATTAACAGAAAAACCGAAGCGGTGAGAGTCGGCCGGTTGCCAGCCTAATTTCACCAAATAACTGTGGTTATTGTGTTTGGACGGATCTGGATGAATGCGTGCCGATCCGCGCTCTGCCTGATCCTGCTTATCCAATTCACCAAACCCTACAAAATCAACGACATCCCCCCCCGCTTTTCATTTCATGCCCGTGTCGGCGGGAATACAAAACCACGGCATCAAAAACATTGCCCGCATAGCCGAAACCTGCGGTATTCGCCCACTCTCTGTTTTTACTTGCGTAACCGCTGCGTAGAAGTGCGCCGAAATTTTGTTCCGGCAAAACAATATCCCGTGCATCAAGCGTGCGGTAGTTCACATTACCACCTAAAGAACCGCTGCCGCTTTCAAATGAATCCGCACCTTTCGTAATATCCACACCCTTAACCAACTCGGTATCGATGCTTAAACGGGAATTATTGAAGTTGCCGTAACGTGCATAAAGTGAATTTTCTTCCGAACTGGGCAATGCCACGCCGTCGATACTGATACCGACACGGTTGTCTTCCACCCCGCGCATGGCAAAGCCTTTCATACGGCGACCATCATCGGATACACCGACATCTGACGAATAACGCACCAAATCGCGTGTATCCCGAATCATTTGCTCTTGAATGGTTTTAGCCTTTACTCATTCCACAGTGGTAGATGCATTGTGCTTACCTTTAACGCGCACTGCTTTTACCTCTGCCTTAACGGGTGTGGTTTCAGTTGCAGCTTCATCTGCCGCCAAGACCGGATTGCCGAAAATACTGCCGACCAGCGCGGCGATAGGGAGCATTTGTAATGGTTTCATATTATCAACTCAAGATGTATGGATTGTTCATCCGTCGGTTAGCGCATAATAGATTTTCTGATAATCATTAATATTTAATAAGACAGTAATCCATGCAAACAAAGCCGCGCCGTGTAATTAAAGGTCCCTGCAAACAGCTATGCCGAGACCTTGTTTAT
>ADBE01000014.1 GCA_000176735.1 Neisseria polysaccharea ATCC 43768
GCCGATGGCGTGCGTGCCGATGCGGTGGACGAGTTTGACATCCGAAACAGCTTCGGGCAAGTCGTTGAATATAGGTTCTTTCGTGCTTGCCAGATGGTCTTTGGCTTTAAACAGCCCTTCACATTTTTGGCAGACGACGAAGCCTTGGGCGACATTGAGCTGGGTTTCTTTGACCCAGAGGCGGGCTTTGCAGTGGGGGCAGAAACAGGCTGGCATAGTATTTCCTCGTGTGTGTCGGGTTTGATGCCGTCTGAGGCGTAAGGCGGTTCGGACGGCATATGCTTTGTTTTTATTCTACGCCGTACTGCCGACGGTAGGCTCGGACGGGTTCGAGGAACTGTCCGAATTCGGGGTTGTTTTGCAACAGAATAAACAAATCGTTCAGGCTGGCGATGGGGGCGACGGGCAGGCCGTATTGTTTTTCCACTTCCTGAACCGCGCTCAATTCACCCGTGCCTTTTTCCATACGGTCGAGCGCGATGGCGACACCGGCGGGGGTTGCACCCTCCGCTTCAATCAATTTGATCGATTCGCGCACGGATGTGCCGGCGGAAATCACGTCGTCGATAATCAGCACGCGGCCTTTAAGCGGCGCACCGACCAACACGCCGCCTTCGCCGTGGTCTTTGGCTTCTTTGCGGTTGTAGGCAAACGGGACGTTCACGCCTTTTTCCGCCAGCATCATCGCGGTTGCCGCCGCCAAAATAATGCCTTTGTAGGCGGGGCCGAACAGCATATCGAATCGGATGCCGCTTTCAATGATGGATTGTGCGTAAAATTTTGCCAGTTGCAGCGTGGACAAGCCGTCGTTGAAGAGGCCGGCATTGAAAAAGTAGGGCGACTTCCGCCCTGCCTTGGTGGTAAATTCGCCGAATTTTAAGACGTTTTGGGCGAGGGAGAATTTGAGGAAATCTTGGCGGAAATCGGTCATTTTGTGCTTTCTGTCAGATATTGGGACGCAGTTGCGATTCTACCGCCCCGTGCGGCGCGCTTCAACTGCCGCCGCCTTGCCGCAAGGCGCGTTTCAACTGTTTCAACACCTGCCAGTTTCGGGCTTTGAGTTCGGGTTGGCGTAAAAGCCGGGCGGGATGGTCGATGATGAAGAAGGGACGGCTGCCGCACAAAGTTTCAATCATCGTTTGCCGTTTAGGCTGGACAAAAGCCTGCCCGAGGAAAAGGACGGCGGGGGCGCGGCAGCCGTCGAGTTCCTGCATGATGGAAACCGTCGCGGTTTCGATTGCCGCTTCAGACGGCATCGGGTTGCCGACGGCGGCGGTTTTCACCCAGCTGGTCTTGTGTACATAAGCGGCATCCAGTCCTACGGCTTTGAGTATGTTGTCAAGCAGGACACCTGCTTTGCCGTGGAACAGCTGCCCGTAAACCATATCCTCGGTCGGCGGACACAGGCTGACGACGGCAAGTTTGGTTATGCCCGAAGCGGCGGAAACGGGGGTGATGCCGTCTGAAACGCCGGGCAGAGGTGTTTCGGTTTTAGGCACGGGTTTGCGCGTATGTACGGCGGTTGTTTCTAACACTTTCATGGTTTTGAGCCGTGCCTGACCGGTATGCTGTTCGGACGGACGCTGCGGAATGCTGAGGACGGTTTGCTTTTGCGGGCGGATTTGTGTCGGGCTTTCCGGTAATGTTGCAGGCGGCAGGACGACGGCTCCCCGCTTCAACCACATCGGGCCCAAACCCAAAGCTTCGTGCAGGTGGAGGTAGCGCGCGCTTAACATATTTTCTCCATTAAGACGGCATCTTCGGTTTTACCGTCGGCTGTACGGTAATAGTTTTTCCGCCTGCCCGCATCGGTAAAGCCGTGTGCCGCGTACAGCGCGTGTGCGGCGGCGTTGCCCGCGCGGACTTCGAGCAGCAGGCGTTGCGTGCCTTCGGGCAGATGTGCGAACCAATATTCGAGCAGGGCGGACGCAACACCCCGTCGGCGGTATGCAGGAGCAGTGGCAATCAGGTGCAGTTCGGATTCGTCGGGCAGGTTCTGCCAAACGATAAAGGCGGCCAACCTGCCGTCTTTTTCCGCAAGGAAAACCTGTTCGGACGGCGAAACCAATGCGGACTCAAATTGGCGTTGCGTCCACGCGGACGGGTTGCAGACGGCATCGAGTGCGGCGAGTGCCGCGCAATCGGCATAAACGGCACGGCGGATGTTCACGGACGCGCCCTCCGTTCCGCCTGTTCTTTGGCAGTCAGGGCGATTTTGTCGCGGACGTAGAGCAGCTCGGCGTGTGCCGCAGCGACGGCGGGAAAACCGCCATCCGCCGCCAGATTGAGGAAGTCGGCGGCGGTCGGCATATCGGGTTTGCCTGTGAAGGGCGGACGGTTTTCCAGCGCGAACGCGCTGCCTATGCCGTCTGAAAAGACGTGTCCCTCGGGGAGGGTAATGTCTGCCGCCCTACCGACCTGATAATCGCTCAAACGGCGGCGGTTCAGCGTGTCGAACCACGCATAAAACACTTCGCCCATACGCGCGTCCGCAGCGGCAAGGATGCAGCTTTGCGGCGGCGGCAGCGAGGCGGCGGCATCGAGCGTGGGGATGCCGATTAAAGGGGTATCAAACGGCGTTGCCAAACCTTGCGCCACGCCGATGCCGATACGCAGTCCGGTAAACGCGCCGGGGCCTTTCGCATAAATAATCGCCCCCAAATCGGCGGCGGTAATGCCCGCATTTCGGAACAGGGTGCGGATTTGCGGCAAAATCCATTCGGACTGGCGGCTGCCTGCCTCCTGATGGAACAGGCGGGTTTCGCCGTCGGCACGCAGCGCGAGCGACAAATAGGAAGTTCCAGTATCGACGGCGAGGACGGGGCGGTTGAAATCGGCTTGCATGGTGTGGTTCTCGTTGGTTCAGACGGCATTATATAGTGAAACCGGCTTGCCTGCCGTGCCGTCGTATCCTAGGGCGGTATGGCGCAAAAATGCCGTCCGAACGGTAAATTATCGTGTTCGGACGGCATTTTTCAAATGCTACTGTTTGCCGGCGATGCCGATTTCGTGAACCTTTTCCCCTATCTTCACGGTTGCCGAGCCGGCGATTTCTTGGGCGCGGTCGCCGAAAAGGGCGAGGTGGTAAGTGCCTTTTTCTTCGCTGCCGTAGCGCGTGTCGCCCAAAATGACGGCGTGTGATTTTTCATCTGCTTTGAGTTCGGCGGCGGCAAGCTCGACATTCTGCTCGGGCGTTTTCAGGTGTTCGATTCTGCCGTAACCCTGTTTTTTGGTAAAATCAATGGAGTAGTGCAGCCTGCCATTCGGGTCGTCGGAGCTGAATGCTTTGCCGTGATACTCGGCTTTGCCGCCGGGCAGTTGGTTGAAGGAGGTATGTTCTCCGCCCAAACCGCTGACAAGGAAGGAGCGTTGGTTTATCAGGCTGTCGATTTTGTCGGGGTTGTTGATTTTTTCAATCTGTAGGGCAACGACGGCGGAGTGGTCCTGCTTTGTATATTTGAAATTCGCCGCTTGCCAGCGTGATGGTTTGTCCGTCCACTTCGATTTTTTGCACAAAGTCGAAGCGGCTGATTTTGTCGTTCTTCAGTTTGCCCGTGTTGAGGCTGTTGTCTTTGTCGCCGGCTTTGAAAGTTTTTTCCGCACCTTGTGCCGACAGGGTTAGTGTTCCGTTTTGGGGAATGGAGTCTTCCAATGTCAGGGATTTCAAACCTTTGTCTTTATGGTCGAGCGGCGCAGTTAGTGCATCGGCAAGCCCCGTGCCGATGTCGGCGGCGACACCGCCGCCTCCACCTCCGCTTCCGCCGCCTCCGCTGCTGCAGGCGGTCAGAATCAGGGCGGTGGTCAGGAAAAGGCAGCAGAAGGCAGTTCGGTTCACAGGTTTACTCCTAGTCATACACAGAATAGATAATATATAAACGTTTTGGTTGCGGTATCTTTTTTGCATATTGCACCAATGAGGCAGGTCAAAGAAGCAAAAATCAAATACCGTCCGAACAACGGTTCAGACGGCATTTTGTTTACAGGCAACCTGTTATTTGACGATTTGATCCAATTCGCCCTTGGCATAACGGCTTGCCATTTTTTCCAACGAAACAGGTTTGATTTTGCCTGCCTGACCTTCGCAACCGAACGCGAGGTAGCGGTCGAGGCAGATTTGTTTCATCGCTTCAATGGTTTTGCTCAGGTATTTGCGCGGATCGAAGTCGGACGGGTTTTCGGCAAGGTAGCGGCGTACCGCGCCGGTGGAAGCAAGGCGCAAGTCGGTATCAATGTTGACTTTGCGCACGCCGTGTTTGATGCCTTCGACGATTTCTTCAACCGGCACGCCGTAGGTTTCGCCGATATTGCCGCCGTATTCGTTGATGACTTTCAGCCATTCTTGCGGAACGGAGCTGGAGCCGTGCATCACGATGTGTGTATTGGGCAGGGCTTGGTGGATTTCTTTGATGCGGTCGATACGCAATACGTCGCCTGTGGGCGGACGGGTGAATTTGTATGCGCCGTGGCTGGTGCCGACGGCGATGGCGAGCGCGTCCACGCCGGTATCTTTAACGAAACGCATGGCATCTTCGACGCTGGTGAGCATTTGGTCGTGGGAAAGTTTGCCTGCCGCGCCCACGCCGTCTTCTTCGCCTGCTTCGCCGGTTTCGAGGTTGCCCAATACGCCGATTTCGCCTTCAACGGATACGCCGCAAGCGTGGGAGAAATTGACGACGGTACGGGTGGCGTTGACGTTGTATTCGTAGGTGGACGGGGTTTTGCCGTCTTCGAGCAGCGAGCCGTCCATCATCACGGAGGAGAAGCCCAGTTGGATGGAGCGTTGGCACACGTCGGGCGATGCGCCGTGGTCTTGGTGCATGACGACGGGGATGTGCGGAAATTCTTCGACTGCCGCCAGAATCAGGTGGCGCAAAAACGGCGCGCCCGCGTATTTGCGCGCACCTGCGCTCGCCTGTACGATGACGGGCGCGTTGACTTGGTCGGCGGCTTCCATAATAGCGCGCATTTGTTCGAGGTTGTTGACGTTGAACGCGGGCAGACCGTAGCTGTTTTCGGCGGCGTGGTCGAGCAGTTGGCGCATGGATACGAGTGCCATTTTTGTCTCCTTGGACAGTGGGGTAGATAAGGCGGATTATAATGTTTTTTACGGCGGAAAACTATGGGCGGCCACGCCGGCGCGGGCAGGCGGGCGGCGCGGTTTGTGATAATATCCCCGCTGTTTTTTGAGATTGGACAGGGGGCGGGGATGAATCCGGACGGGTTTGCGGCGCATTTTGACGCTTATTTGGAAAACATCGTGCGCGAGGGCAAGTCGGAGCACACGGTTGCGGCATACCGGCGCGATTTGGAAGAACTGTTTGCGCTGTTGGCACAAATGCCGTCTGAAGCTGAAGGCGGCGTGCCGCAGGACTTGTCGCGGCGCGATTTTACGGCGGCGTTGCGGCGTTTGTCGCAGCGCGGTTTGAATGCGCGGACGCTGGCGCGCAAGCTGTCGTCTTGGCGGCAGTATTGCGCCTGGCTGGTCAAACGCGGTCTGCTGCATACCGACCCGACCGCCGACATCAAACCGCCGAAGCAGCCCGAGCGCGTACCCAAAGCCCTGTCGCAGGAATGGCTGAACCGGATGCTGGATTTGCCCGTGGACGGCGGCGACCCGCTGGCGGTGCGCGACCACGCGCTGTTCGAGCTGATGTACGGCAGCGGTTTGCGCGTGAGCGAGATACACGGCTTGAATGTAGATGATGTATATTTGGACGAGGCGTGGGTACACGTTACCGGCAAAGGGCGCAAGCAGCGTCAGGTTCCGCTGACCGGCAAAAGCGTGGAAGCCCTGAAAAACTATCTGCCGCTGCGTCAGACGGCATCGGACGGCAAAGCCCTGTTTACCGGCAGGAACGGCACGCGCCTGAGCCAACGCCAAATCCAAAAACGCCTCGAATCATGGGCGGTGCAAAACGGCGACGGCAGGCACATTTCTCCGCACATGATGAGGCACAGCTACGCCAGCCATCTGTTGCAGTCCTCGCGCGACATCAGGGCGGTACAGGAGCTGCTCGGGCACAGCAGCCTTTCGACCACGCAGATTTATACCAAGCTCGATTTCGACCACATCGCCCGCCTGTATGACGAAGCCCACCCGCGCGCCAAGCGGCAGGACGAATGACATACGGCAAAATCAGCCGTCAGCCGCACGCTCTTGATATATAATTGACCGTTGCACCCGGACGACACATAAAAAAGACACACCATGAACCCAAGCCCCCTACTAGACCTGATTGACAGCCCGCAAGATTTGCGCCGTCTGGACAAAAAACAGCTGCCGCGCCTTGCCGGCGAGCTGCGCGCCTTTCTGCTGGAATCTGTCGGGCAGACCGGCGGACATTTCGCCAGCAATCTGGGCGCGGTCGAGCTGACGGTTGCGCTGCACTACGTTTACAACACGCCCGAAGACAAGCTGGTGTGGGATGTCGGACACCAAAGCTATCCGCACAAAATCCTGACAGGCAGGAAAAACCAGATGCACACCATGCGCCAATACGGCGGTTTGGCGGGTTTTCCGAAACGTTGCGAATCCGAGTACGACGCGTTCGGCGTAGGGCATTCCTCCACCTCCATCGGCGCGGCTTTGGGTATGGCGGCGGCGGACAAACAGTTGGGCAGCGACCGCCGCAGCGTCGCCATCATCGGCGACGGCGCGATGACGGCGGGGCAGGCGTTTGAGGCCTTGAACTGCGCGGGCGATATGGATGTGGATTTGCTGGTCGTCCTCAACGACAACGAAATGTCGATTTCCCCCAACGTCGGTGCGTTGCCCAAATACCTTGCCAGCAACGTCGTGCGCGATATGCACGGACTGTTGAGTACCGTCAAAGCGCAAACGGGCAAGGTATTAGACAAAATACCCGGCGCGATGGAGCTTGCCCAAAAAGTCGAACACAAAATCAAAACCCTTGCCGAAGAAGCCGAACACGCCAAACAGTCGCTGTCGCTGTTTGAAAACTTCGGCTTCCGCTACACCGGCCCCGTGGACGGACACAACGTCGAGAATCTGGTGGACGTATTGAAAGACCTGCGCGGACGCAAAGGCCCGCAGCTTCTGCACGTCATCACCAAAAAAGGCAACGGCTACAAACTCGCCGAAAACGACCCCGTCAAATACCACGCCGTCGCCAAGCTGCCCAAAGAAGGCGCGGCGCAAATGCCGTCTGAAAAAGAACCCAAGCCCGCCGCCAAACCGACCTATACCCAAGTGTTCGGCAAATGGCTGTGCGACCGGGCGGCGGCAGATTCCCGACTGGTTGCGATTACCCCCGCCATGCGCGAGGGCAGCGGACTGGTGGAGTTTGAACAACGATTCCCCGACCGCTATTTCGACGTCGGCATTGCCGAGCAGCACGCCGTTACCTTTGCCGGCGGTTTGGCTTGCGAAGGGATGAAGCCCGTCGTGGCGATTTATTCCACCTTTTTACAACGCGCCTACGACCAACTGGTGCACGACATCGCCCTGCAAAACCTGCCTGTTTTGTTTGCCGTCGACCGCGCTGGCATCGTCGGCGCGGACGGTCCGACCCATGCCGGTTTGTACGATTTGAGCTTCTTGCGCTGCGTGCCGAACATGATTGTTGCCGCGCCGAGCGATGAAAACGAATGCCGCCTGCTGCTTTCGACCTGCTATCAGGCAGACGCGCCCGCCGCCGTCCGCTATCCGCGCGGCACGGGTACGGGCGCGCCGGTTTCAGACGGCATGGAAACCGTGGAAATCGGCAAGGGCATTATCCGCCGCGAAGGTGAGAAAACCGCATTCATCGCCTTTGGCAGTATGGTCGCCCCTGCATTGGCGGTCGCCGGAAAACTGAACGCCACCGTCGCCGATATGCGCTTTGTCAAACCGATAGACGAAGAGTTGATTGTCCACCTTGCCCGAAGCCACGACCGCATCGTTACCCTTGAAGAAAACGCCGAACAGGGCGGCGCAGGCGGCGCGGTGCTGGAAGTGTTGGCGAAACACGGCATCTGCAAACCCGTTTTGCTTTTGGGCGTTGCCGATACCGTAACCGGACACGGCGATCCGAAAAAACTTTTAGACGATTTGGGCTTGAGTGCCGAAGCGGTGGAACGGCGTGTGAATGGTTGGTCGGCACGTCAGGTCTGAACGGATACGGAAATGCCGTCTGAAACCCGATTCGGGCTTCAGACGGCATTGTCGCGGTTGCGGCAGGCGGGTTCACCAGATTCCGTCAAAGGTTTTCGCGCCGCGCCAAAATTTCCACCTGTCAGCGGGTTTGAAGGTCAGCGTACCGCCGTGTTGTCCGTCCGTGGTGATGTCCAGCCGTTTGATTTTGCCGATGCGGACGGCTTCGTAAAGCGGTGCGAACCAGCGTTCTTCCCACTGCTGCAATATTGCCGCATACCGCTCCCTGTCCCCTGTCAGGGCGGTCAGGCGCAAATCGTCCATAAACAGGATATGGTGCGTGTCGGGCAGGTATGCCGCCGTTTCTTCATAGGCGCGGAAGTTGTCGGGCAATGCGCGGCGGTCGGGGTGGAAACGGCTCCAAACCGTATCGGCGAAAAGCGTGCCGCCTTGCGCGCCGCCGTTTGTGCCGTCCCAAAACCATAAGCCGTTCAATTCGGGCAGCCCGCGTTTTTTGCGGTTATGGTTGACGGGATGCGCCGCCAGCCACATTTGGATTTCGGTTTGGACGCGCAACCACGTTACCGCATCTTCTCCGTCCGGCTGATCGTCCGCGCCCAACAATCCGCCCAAGTCCAAAACGGGCTTCGCGCCCCAGCGGTACGCGCGGGGAAGGGAAACCAGCCATAATTCGGGCAGGACGGGAACGAAACGCCACGGAATATCGCCGTAAAACGCCGACAGGTCGCGGCAGAGCCGTTCCGCTTCATCCGTACCGACGTTCAGATATTCCGCCGTCAGCACATTTGCCTGATGCATCCCCATCTTTTGCCAGACGGGCGTGGCGAGCGCGACGGCTTCAGACGGCATATTCAGGCTTTGCGCCGCGCGTTCCACCAGTCTGCCGCACCACAAATAACGCGCGTAAAATGCCGAAGCCGTGCAGCTTTGGCGGTGCAGCGAGCCGTATTGCAGGATTTTGTTGAAAGCGTGCAGGCATAGAGGTATTCGGATTTCGTCTTCATCCAAATTGAGCGAGGGAATGGCGAGGGTGAGTTTCATCGTTTGGCGTTTCAGAAATGCAGGTCAGGCGCAACATTATAGAGGATTCGGCGCAAACGCCGTCAAAAAGGAACAATATGGCTGTCTTCCCACTTTCGGCAAAACATCGGAAATACGCGCTGCGTGCGCTTGCCGTTTCGATTATTTTGGTGTCGGCGGCATACATTGCTTCGACAGAGAGGACGGAGCGCGTCAGACCGCAGCGCGTGGAACAAAATCTGCCGCCGCTGTCTTGGGGCGGCAGCGGTGTTCAGACGGCATATTGGGTGCAGGAGGCGGTGCAGCCGGGCGACTCGCTGGCGGACGTGCTGGCGCGTTCGGGTATGGCGCGGGACGAGATTGCCCGAATCACGGAAAAATATGGCGGCGAAGCCGATTTGCGGCATTTGCGTGCCGACCAGTCGGTTCATGTTTTGGTCGGCGGCGACGGCGGCGCGCGCGAAGTGCAGTTTTTTACCGACGAAGACGGCGAGCGCAATTTGGTCGCTTTGGAAAAGAAAGGCGGCATATGGCGGCGGTCGGCTTCTGAGGCGGATATGAAGGTTTTGCCGACGCTGCGTTCGGTCGTGGTTAAGACGTCGGCGCGCGGTTCGCTGGCGCGGGCGGAAGTGCCCGTCGAAATCCGCGAATCCTTAAGTGGGATTTTCGCCGGCCGCTTCAGCCTTGACGGTTTGAAGGAAGGCGATGCCGTGCGCCTGCTTTACGACAGCCTGTATTTCCACGGGCAGCAGGTGGCGGCGGGCGATATTCTGGCGGCGGAAGTCGTCAAGGGCGGCACAAGCTATCGGGCGTTCTATTACCGTTCGGACAAGGAAGGCGGAGGGGGCGGCAATTATTACGATGAAGACGGCAGGGTGTTGCAGGAAAAAGGCGGCTTCAACATCGAGCCGCTGGTCTATACGCGCATTTCTTCGCCGTTCGGCTACCGTATGCACCCCATCCTGCACACATGGCGGCTGCACACGGGCATCGATTATGCCGCACCGCAGGGAACGCCGGTCAGGGCTTCCGCCGACGGCGTGATTACCTTTAAAGGCCGGAAGGGCGGATACGGCAACGCGGTGATGATACGCCACGCCAACGGTGTGGAAACGCTGTACGCGCACTTGAGCGCGTTTTCGCAGGCGGAAGGCAATGTGCGCGGCGGCGAGGTCATCGGTTTTGTCGGTTCGACCGGGCGTTCGACGGGGCCGCACCTGCATTACGAGGCGCGCATCAATGGGCAGCCCGTCAATCCTGTTTCGGTCGCATTGCCGACACCCGAATTGACGCAGGCGGACAAGGCGGCGTTTGCCGCGCAGAAACAGAAAGCGGACGCGCTGCTTGCGCGCTTGCGCGGCATACCGGTTACCGTGTCGCAATCGGATTGAAGTTTGAACCGGCGACGAAAACAATGCCGTCTGAAAATCTGCAAACAGGTTTTCAGACGGCATTTATAGTGGCTTAAAATAAAACTAAGCCAAGGAAGCGCTGCCGTCATTCCCGTACCGGCGGGAATCCGGACACCACGGCACGGAAACCCATCCGCCGTCATTCCCGCGAAAGCGGGAATCTGGAAATACAACACGGCAGGAGTTTATCGGGAATGACGGAAACCCAACGCACCGGATTCCCACTTTCGCGGGAATGACGAAGTGGGCAGGAAAGCGGCGTGCGCGTCGGGAATGACGAAGTGGGTGGGAATCCGGATTTATCCGTTCCGGCAGTGTTTGCAAATATAGTGGATTAAATTTAAACCAGTACGGCGTTGCCTCGCCTTAGCTCAAAGAGAACGACTCTCTAAGGTGCTGAAGCACCAAGTGAATCGGTTCCGTACTATTTGTACTGTCTGCGGCTTCGTCGCCTTGTCCTGATTTAAATTTAATCCACTATAAAAGAAAACCCAACCGTCCCGATTCCCGGCAGGGCTGTTTACGGATTTTGCAGCGAGGGCGCGGGGCGGTCTTGCGCCTGTTTGGTTTGCAGGGTTGTCAGTTTTTTCGTCAGCAGATTCAGAATCACGCCGTAGGCGGGCAGGAAGAAGAGGGTGCAGACGGTAAGTTTGAACAGGTAATCGACAAAAGCGATGCCCTGCCAGTTTGCCGCCATAAATCCATCGCTGCTTGCGTAGAAGGCAACGGCGAAAAATACCAGCGTATCCAAGGCGTTGCCGATGACGGTTGATGCGGTCGGTGCAATCCACCACGCTTTCAGACGACGTAATTTGTTGAACACAAAAATATCAAGGATTTGTCCGAGCGCGTAGGCGGCAAAGCTGGCCAAGGCGATGCGTCCGACAAAGGTGTTGAATTCGGACAGTGTGCCCAAGCCTGTCCAACTGCCGTTGTGGAACAAAACGGAAAAGACGTAGGAAAGCAAAAGGGCGGGGAACATCACCCAAAAGATAATCCGCCGTGCCAAGTGCGAACCGAAAATGCGGACGGTCAGGTCGGTGGCGAGGAAGATGAAGGGGAAGGAAAACGCACCCCAAGTGGTGTGGATGCCGAAAATTTGGAAGGGGAACTGCACCAGATAGTTGCTGGCGGCGATGATGAGGATATGGAAAAGCACCAGCCAGAAGAGTGCCTTCTGTTGCTGTGCGGCAGTAAATGCGTACATAAAAATCTTTCGGAAAGGCGTTCAGACGGCATATCGTATCGAAGGAATGCCGTCTGAAATATGGGAAGGATGGTTTATTGTGCGTCGTGCTCAAACAGGCGTTTACGCGCCAATGTTTCGAACTCGGTGCCTGCTTTGCCGTAATTGGCGAAAGGATGAATGGCGATGCCGCCGCGCGGTGTGAACTCGCCGAATACTTCGATGTATTTCGGATCCATCAGGGCAATGAGGTCTTTCATGATGATGTTGACGCAGTCCTCATGAAAATCGCCGTGGTTGCGGAAGCTGAAGAGGTAGAGTTTCAGGGATTTGCTTTCCACCATTTTGATGTGCGGAATGTAGCGGATGTAGATGGTGGCGAAGTCGGGCTGCCCGGTCATGGGGCAGAGGCTGGTGAACTCGGGGCAGACGAATTTGACGAAATAGTCGTTGTCGGGATGTTTGTTGTCGAATGCTTCGAGAATTTCAGGCGCGTAGCCGATCGGATATTGGGTTTTTTGATTACCCAAAAGCGAGATGCCTTGCAGCTCTTCGGTATTGCGGGACATAGGGTTTCCTTAGTTTTTTAGTGTGGGAGGTTTTCGAACCACGGGCGGCGATTGTAATATAAGCGGCGGTATCTGTGTAGCTTCCCTGTCCGGCAGGGGTGGCGCGCTTATCCGATTATTTTTGAACATAAATTAATTTTGCGGAACACGGATGCGGCGGTTTATTTGAATATTCATTCTAAATCATTAACTTGATTGGGTTATTGCCAGGGTATAGAATCCGAGCTGCCTTTAATCGGCTTTATTTATATCGTATTAAAAATATTCGGAATTTGAATAATGGCAACACACGGAGACGAAGTGAAAATTCAAAACAGACAAGAAGCCGATAGCGCAAAAACCAAACGCAAACGCCGCCTGACGGCATTGACGCTGCTGTTCGCGCTTGCCGCCGTAGCCGCCGGGTCGGCGTTTTTTTTATGGTGGCAGCACGAAGAGGAAACGGAAGACGCTTATGTTGTCGGACGCGTGGTTCAGATTACGCCGCAAACGGGCGGTATGGTGCGGAAGGTGTTGCATGATGATACGGATGTTGTGAAGAAAGGCGATGTGTTGGCCGTATTGGACGACGGCAATTATGTGTTGGCGTATGAACGGGCAAAAAACGAGCTGATTCAGGCGGTGCGGCAAAACCGCCAGCAAAATGCCGCCACTTCTCAGGCGGGGGCGCAGGTTGCTTTGCACCGAGCGGATTTGGCACGTGCGCAGGATGATTTACGCCGCCGGTCTGCTTTGGCGGAATCGGGAGCCGTGTCCGCCGAAGAGCTGGCACATGCCCGTGCGGCAGTGTCTCAGGCTCAGGCGGCAGTTAAGGCGGCTTTGGCGGAAGAATCTTCGGCGCGTGCGGCTTTGGGTGGTCAGGTCGCTTTGCGCGAACAGCCGGCGGTTCAGACGGCAGTCAGCAGGTTGAAAGATGCGTGGTTGAACCTTCAGCGGACGCAAATCCGCGCGCCGGTGGACGGTCAGGTGGCAAAGCGTTCGGTACAGGTTGGACAGCAGGTGGCGGCCGGTGCGCCGCTGATGGCGGTGGTGCCGTTGTCGGATGTGTGGGTTGATGCCAATTTTAAAGAGACGCAGTTGCGGCATATGAAAATCGGACAGCCTGCCGAGCTGGTGTCCGATTTATACGGTAAACAAATTGTTTATCGCGGCAGGGTGGCAGGGTTTTCGGCAGGTACGGGCAGCGCGTTTTCGCTGATTCCGGCGCAAAATGCCACGGGTAACTGGATTAAAGTGGTGCAGCGTGTCCCTGTCCGTATCGAATTGAACCGTGAAGATGTAGACAGGCATCCGTTGCGTATTGGTTTGTCGATGACGGTAAAAGTGGATATTTCCGCCGCAGGCGCGCCTGTTTCAAAAACGCCGGATGCCGTGTTACCGGAAACCGAAGGCACGGATTGGTCGGAAGCCGACAGACTGGTGGACGAAATTCTTGAGCAATACGCGCATTGATGCCGTCTGAAACGGAGAACACAATGGATTATCCACCGCTTAAAGGTGCGGCATTGGTATGGATTACGCTGTCTTTGGGGCTTGCCGTATTTATGGAAGTTTTAGATACGACTATCGCCAATGTCGCCGTTCCCGTTATCGCCGGCAACCTCGGTGCGGCAACCACTCAGGGGACGTGGGTCATTACTTCTTTTGCTGTGGCAAACGCCGTTTCCGTGCCGTTAACGGGATTTTTGGCAAAACGTATCGGCGAGGTCAAATTGTTTACCGCCGCCGCCGTCGGTTTCGTCGTCACATCGTGGCTGTGCGGCATTGCGCCCAACCTTCAGTCGCTGGTTGTTTTCCGCATTTTGCAGGGCTTTATCGCCGGGCCGCTGATTCCCCTGTCGCAAAGTTTGTTAATGGCATCCTATCCGCCCGCAAAACGGACGCTGGCACTGGCATTGTGGGCAATGACCGTCGTTGTCGCCCCTGTTCTCGGGCCGATACTCGGCGGCTGGATTTCCGGAAACTGGCATTGGGGTTGGATTTTCTTCATTAATATCCCTATCGGTATCATATCGGCATGGATTACATGGAAACATTTGAAATGTCGGGAAACGGAAACCGTTAAAATGCCGACCGACTATGTCGGGCTTACATTGATGGTAGTCGGTATCGGCGCGTTACAGATGATGCTGGACAGGGGTAAGGAACTCGACTGGTTCGCCTCTGGAGAAATCATTACCTTGGGCGTAACCGCACTGGTGTGTTTGTCGTATTTTATTGTTTGGGAATTGGGAGAAAAATATCCGATTGTCGATTTGTCGCTGTTTAAAGATCGGAATTTTACCGTCGGCGTAATTGCCACCTCGTTGGGTTTTATGGTGTATATGGGGACGCTGACCCTGCTGCCGTTAGTGTTGCAGACCAACCTGGGCTATACCTCCACGTGGGCGGGGCTTGCCGCCGCGCCCGTCGGCATCCTCCCAGTTTTCCTGTCTCCGTTAATCGGCAGGTTCGGCAATAAAATCGATATGCGCCTGCTCGTAACCGCCAGCTTCCTGACCTTTGCCTTCACTTTTTATTGGCGCACCGATTTTTATGCCGACATGGATATCGGCAACGTCATCTGGCCTCAGTTTTGGCAGGGGGTAGGCGTTGCCATGTTCTTCCTGCCGCTGACCACCATCACACTGTCGCACATGAAGGGCGGGCAGATTGCCGCCGCCGGCAGCCTGTCGAATTTCCTGCGCGTGCTGATGGGCGGTGTCGGCGTATCCGTCGTCAGCACCCTGTGGGAACGGCGCGAAGCGTTGCACCACACGCGTTTTGCCGAACACATCACGCCCTATTCCACAACATTGCACGAAACGGCGGCGCATTTGTCTCAACAAGGCATTTCCGACAGTCAAACCCTAGGCATCATCAACAACACCATCACGCAACAGGGCTTCATCATCGGATCGAATGAAATCTTTATGGCAGGCAGCCTGCTGTTCATCATCATGATTCCTGTCATATGGCTGGCAAAACCGCCGTTCCACAGCAGTGGCGGTGGTGGACATTGAGAGATTTGAAAACTTGAAATACCGTATGAAAATACTGGAAATATGTTCGGACGGCATTTTGAATGCAGCAGTTCCCGAAATCCGCTATAATCGCGCCCCATCTGTTTCGCACCTGCAAACGTTCCGCAGATGCGACACTCGGGCGGCTTACCCGCGCAAAACATCTGTTTTTCTTTAAAACACTTGAAACGGTATTGTTTTTCGTGGTATAAATCGCGTTTTACTATTTTAGAAGTTTGGAGACTGATTATGGCACGAGTTTGCAAAGTGACCGGCAAACGCCCGATGTCCGGCAACAACGTATCGCACGCCAACAACAAAACCAAACGCCGTTTTTTGCCCAACTTGCAATCACGTCGTTTTTGGGTAGAAAGTGAAAACCGCTGGGTCCGCCTGCGCGTTTCCAACGCTGCATTGCGTACCATCGACAAAGTAGGCATTGATGTCGTATTGGCTGATTTGCGTGCTCGCGGCGAAGCTTAATTTAAACACTATTTAATTAAGGATTACTGCAATGCGCGATAAAATCAAACTGGAATCCAGTGCAGGTACTGGTCACTTCTACACCACTACCAAAAACAAACGCACTATGCCCGGCAAACTGGAAATTAAAAAATTTGACCCAGTTGCCCGCAAACACGTAGTGTACAAAGAAACCAAACTGAAATAATTTCAGTTTGAAAGCAAAGCCTCCGATTGTTCGGAGGCTTTTTTATTTTTATCGTGTTTCCTTTCTGCTTGAAACATCTGCCGTATGCGAATCTGCTGCAAACCGTCTGCCAGGGATATGGAAACCGCAAAACGGTTCATATAGTGGATTAACTTTAAACCAGTACGGCGTTGCCTCGCCTTAGTTCAAAGAGAACGATTCTCTAAGGTGCTGAAGCACCAAGTGAATCGGTTCCGTACTATTTGTACTGTCTGCGGCTTCGTTGCCTTGTCCTGATTTAAATTTAATCCACTATAATACAAAAATGCT
>ADBE01000013.1 GCA_000176735.1 Neisseria polysaccharea ATCC 43768
AAGGCGACGAAGCCGCAGACAGTACAAATAGTACGGAACCGATTCACTTGGTGCTTCAGCACCTTAGAGAATCGTTCTCTTTGAGCTAAGGCGAGGCAACGCCGTACTGGTTTAAATTTAATCCACTATATCAGACATTTGAATTCGGATTATTCCCTGACCTGTCCCGTGCCTTGTACGATGTATTTGTAACTCGTCAGCTCTTTCAAACCCATCGGACCCCGGGCGTGGAGTTTTTGCGTGGAGATGCCCATTTCGCAACCCAAGCCGAATTCGCCGCCGTCGGTAAAGCGCGTGGACGCGTTGACATACACGGCGGCAGAATCGATATGGGTCGTGAAATAGTCCGCAGCGTGGCGGTTTTCGGTAACGATGCCGTCTGAATGGTGCGTGCCGTGCGTTTCGATGTGCCCGACCGCCTCTTCGACCGAAGCGACGGTTTTCACGGCGAAGATGTAGTCTAAAAACTCGGTATCGAAATCGTCTGCACCCGCCGCTTCGCCGCCGATATGCCGCGCCGCCTGGGGATCCAAACGGAAGCGGACGGGCGGCAGTCCGGCTTCTATACGGTCGCGAACCAACAGCCGTTCGAGCTTGGGCAGGAAGTCGACAGCAATGTCTTCATGCACCAGCAGCACTTCCATCGAGTTGCACACGGACGGACGGCTGGTTTTGGCGTTGCGGACAATGCGGATTGCCTTTTCTAAGTCCGCATCCTTATCGACGTAGATGTGGACAATGCCCGTTCCCGTTTCAATGACCGGTACGACGGCATTTTCAACCACCGCCCGTATCAGCCCCGCCCCGCCGCGCGGAATCAGCAGGTCTAGATAATCTTTCGCCCTCATCATTTCGTAACTGCCCTCACGCCCGGTGTCTTCAATGAGCTGTACGGCTTCGGGGTCGATGCGGGTTTGCGCCAACCCCGTTTTCAGGGCGGCAACGATGGCGCGTGCGGATTGGAATGCATCTTTGCCGCTGCGGAGTACGACCGCGCTGCCGCTTTTCAGTGCCAAAGCCGCCGCATCGGAAGTAACGTTCGGGCGGCTTTCGTAAATAATGCCGATAACGCCCATCGCCACGCGCTTTTTGACGATTTCCAAGCCGTTGGGCAACGTCGAGGTTTCCAGTATTTCGCCCACGGGGTCGGGCAGCGCGGCAACCGCCCTGATGCCGTCCACCATCGCGCAAATGCGTTTGCCGTCCAACAAAAGGCGGTCGGTCATGCTTTCGGGAATTTTGCCTGCCGCGGCTTCCAAGTCTTGACGGTTTGCCGCCAAAATATCTGCCGCCGCCGCTTCCAGACTGTCCGCCATAGCAAGCAGCGCGCGGTTTTTTTCTGCCGTATCCGTCGTGTTGACGGATTTTTTGCCGCTTTGGCAAGGGCAAGCTGTTTTTGTGTGTTTGACATGGGTTTCCTTTTCTAAAATTCGGTCAGAAGCAGGCGTATTTCGGGCGTGATGGAAATCCAATCGTCCCGATGGATGAACACGCCTTTCGCCTTACGCGATTTGAGCAGGTCTTCGGCGGCGGCAGAACCGAACAGGACGCGCCCTTTGCCCAGGGGCTGTTTGGTTGCCTTGCTGTATACGGTTACGGTGTCCATACGGGAAAAATGCCCTTCGATTCCGGCAATGCCCGACATCAGCAGGCTTTTCCCCTGTTCGGACAAAGCGTGTTCCGCACCTTCGTCCACATAAACGCTGCCCCGGCTTTCGGAATAGAATGCCAGCCATTGCTTCTGCGTCCGCAAACCTTTGGCACGGGGGGCGAAAAACGAGCCGTCCGCCTGATGTTCGGCAGCTTCGGCCAGTGCATCGGGTTTGAGCGAGGAACAGATATACACCGGTACGCCGGATTCGGCGGCGATGGTTGCCGCTTTGATTTTGGTCAGCATACCGCCCGTGCCGTTTGCCGAACCCGAGCCGCCTGCCATTTCGATGATTTCATGGTTGATGTGTTCGATTCTGTCCAGCCGTACGGCATCGGGATTGCTGTTCGGGTTGCCCGTGTAAAGCCCGTCTATGTCGGTCAGCAGCACCAAGAGGTCTGCCTGTATCATCGCCGCCACTTGCGCACTCAATGTGTCGTTGTCGCCGATTTTCAACTCCTCAACCGAAACCGTGTCGTTTTCATTGATGATGGGAATCGCGCGGCGTTGCAGCAGCACGGAAAGTGCGCCGCCGGCATTTTGGTAGCGGCGTTTGTCGGCAAAGTCGGCGCGGCTGAGCAGGATTTGTGCGGACACGATGCCGTCTGAAGACAGGTTTGCCGTATATTCTTCCATCAGCAGCCCCTGCCCGACGGCGGCGGAAGCCTGTTTGTCGGCGATTTTGACCGGGCGTTTTTTGAAACCCAGCGCGCCGAACCCTGCCGCAACCGCGCCGGAAGACACCAAGACCAGCTCGTGTCCCGCATGATGCAATGCGGCAAGCTGGCGGGTGATGGTTTGGATTTTGCCGCGCGAGAGGCTGCCGTCCGAATGGGTAATCGAAGATGTGCCGACTTTAAATACGATTCTTTTGTATTTCATTGTTTCCGTCCTTGTTGGTTTGTCCTGTCCCGTTGCCGTCTTGTTCCGCCGAATTTGCCCTGTTCTGCCGCAATTGTCAACAATCACTCCGTTCCTGCAATAAAATAGACAAAATGTATAAAATTAATAAAATCTATGATGGGTTATTGAGATTTTTTCAAATTGATATTGCCGTTTTGTCCAAAATACGTATAATCCTGTCTATATTTCTGCTGTAGGCTGATTTATTTTAGACAAGGACTACCATGCAATTAGATATAGACCGCTTAGTTGCTTATTTCGGCGGCGTGAATGCACTTGCCGAAGCGTTGAAACAGCACGATCCCGAAAATGCCGCGACGAC
>ADBE01000012.1 GCA_000176735.1 Neisseria polysaccharea ATCC 43768
AAAAAATAAACTTACCTTATAATTGCAGTTGTTTTAGCAATGTCTGTTTCGCAGACTCATTGAGTAAGACGTTTTCCCCGTAATGTGTTTGGCCGTCTGTCCCCTTTGGGTTCGGACGGCTTTTTTTGGCTGTGTTTGAATACCCGGTTGGTTTTATCTGTTTGCAGCGGGGGGAGCCGCTTATTTCCGTTCGGGCGGAAAACGGTTCCATCGGATAAAAGGCATTTTGTCCGACTGATTAAAGTTACATCTTAGGTTTGCATCGGCAAAATATTCAAACACAACCTTTTTTAAGGAAATCCGGATACGGCGGCGCATCAATAATGCGGCGGAATCTCGTCGCGCAGGGAATACGGCTCTTGCGCGTCGGGATTCCTGTCCTGCATTTTTTGATACAGCAGCCTCAACTGAGCCTGCTGCAAATCCAACGTCTGCCGCAATTCCGCCACCATCGCGTTCAGGCCGGCGATTACGTCTTCCTGAAGCGCGGATTGGATTTCCAGCTCTGTGATGCGGTGTTCCAACTCTTGAACCGCGTCCATTTACAGCACCATCGCGGCAATCCAGCCGGCAATCAGCAGCGGGATGTTGTAGTGGATGAAGGTCGGGATAACGGAATCGCGGATGTGGTCGTGCTGCCCGTCGGCGTTCAGCCCCATCGTCGGACCCAGCGTGGAATCGGACGCAGGCGAACCGGCATCGCCCAACGCCCCCGCCGTGCCGACAATGGCGACGGTGGCAAGCGGCGAAAAACCCAAACCGACACACAAAGGCACATAAATCGCGGCAATAATCGGCAAAGTGGAAAAGGACGAACCGATGCCCATCGTTACCAAAAGCCCCACCACCAGCATCGCCAACGCCGCCATACCTTTGCTGTTGCCGAATATCGCCATACTGCTTTCCACCAGCGGCTGAATATGCCCGGTCGCATTCATCACGGCGGCAAAACCCTGCGCGGCAATCATAATGAAGCCGACCATCGCCATCATCTTGATGCCTTCGCCGAATACGTCGTTTGCCTTGTCGCGGTTGATGACGCCCAACATCATAAATACGGCGAAACCGAGCATCGCGCCCAACACCAGCGAGTCTTCATACATCAACTGGATGGCAAAGCATACGGCAATGGCGGCGGCGGCGGCCAGGCTGCGGTAGGCGGACGGCTGCGGACGGTTTGCCGCATCGGCGTTGCCCGCCGTATCGGCATTGTTGCTTTGGTACAGGCGCGGTTTGCGGTAATGGACAAACGCCAGCAGGAGTCCGGCCAGCATTCCCAACGCGGGAATCGCCATTGCCGCCATCACGTTGATGTTTTTCACATCAAGCTGCGGCGCGGCGGAATGGATGTTGCCCAACAGGATTTCGTTCAAAAAAATCGCGCCGAAGCCGTAAGGCAGGAACATATAAGTCGTAACCAGCCCGAAAGTGATGACGCACGCAATCAGGCGGCGGTCGATTTTCAGGCGGTTGAATACCAAAAGCAGCGGCGGAACAATCATCGGGATAAAGGCAATGTGGATGGGGATGATGTTCTGACTCATAATGCCCATCACAAGGATGATGGAAAGCAGCAGCCATTTGACCGCGCCCTCGCCCGAACGCACGCTGTCGGGCATACCGCCCCGGTTCAGCTTGCGGACGACCGCGCCGGCAAGCTGCTGCGGCAGGCCGGAATGGGTAATCGCCATCGCAAACGCGCCGAGCATCGCATAAGAAAGCGCAATTTTCGCGCCGCCTTCCAAACCTTTGTTAAACACGGGGATAATCCCCGCCTGACTGACCTGTCCCGCCGCATCGGCAATGTTTTGCAGCGGCATACCCGCCACCGCGCCGCCGACAAACGCGCCGACCGTCAGGCTCAATACCACGTGCACGCGCGACAGCGACAGCACCAGCATAACGATTACGGCAACTACGACTGCATTCATTGTTTATCGCTCCAAACCTATAAATGTTTACATATCGAAACACATCATAACCCAATAACGGGAAACCCGCCAATTTTGCGAACAATTATTTCAAATGCTTCATATACTTCCCCAGCGTAACCCTGTCCAAACCGGCCAAATCCGGCAGGGTTTCCACTCCTGAAAAACCATTCTCCGCCAACACGCCGCGCACCGCCGCGCCCTGATCGAAACCGTGTTCCAGCAATAAAAAACCGCCTTCCGCCAAACGGTCGGGCGCGCCTTGCGCCAAGGTGCGGATGCAGCTTAGGCCGTCTGAAAAGTCGGTCAGCGCGATTTGCGGCTCAAACCGCAAATCGCCTTGCGACAAATGTTTATCGCCGTTTTCGATATAGGGCGGGTTGGACACGATGATGTCCCATTTCCCTTCAGACGGCATATCGGTGTCGAACCACGAACCGTATGCAAATTCGACCCGCGCGCCCAAATCTGCCGCATTTTTCCGCGCCGTTTCAAGGGCGGGCGGGCTGATGTCGGATGCGCGCACAAACGCATCGGGGCGTTCGAGCGCGACGGTTACGGCAACCGCGCCGCTGCCCGTCCCCAAATCCCACACGCGCCCGTTTTCGGGCAGGCGCGCCAATACGGCTTCGACCAAGTGTTCGGTTTCGGGGCGCGGAATCAGCACGCTCGGATTGACTGTAAATCGTCTGCCATAAAATTCGCGCACACCTAAAATATAGGCAACCGGCTCGCCGTTCAGACGGCGTTGCGCCAGCCTGTCCGCCCGCTGTCGGACTTCGTCCGGCATTTCTTCCCCGCCCCGCATCAACAACTGCACGCGCGTATATTCCGAAACATATTGCAGCAGCATTCTTGCTTCATTTTTAGGCAGTTTTGACAAGCCCAACCATTCGTCAAACGTCATTTTTTATCCCGTCTGCCGCCGATGCGGCTTGAACATTTTTTCCAGCTTTGCGGCACGCTAATTCAGAAAATATCATTTTGCATTGAAATTATATAATAAAGAAAAACACCTTATCGCCGTTTCAATACCGTAGGAATTTATCCGAATAACAGAAACGCTCCGCCGTTATTCCGCGCAAGCGGCAACAACGGAATAAATAAAAAACAATGACATAGTTGGTTTTCCTTTGAATTTGCGATATTTGCGGCGGCTGAAAAAAAATCCGCACCCGCCTTCAAATGCGGATGCGGATTTTCTTGTCAAACAAACTTATTCGGCCAACAATGCTTCCGGTTTGACTTTTTCGCCATACACGGGCAAGAGGGTTTTTTCATAGGCGGCTTTCAGACGGCCGTCTTTTTTCATGGCGGCGATTTCGCCGTTGACCCAGTTCAGGAGGTCGGCATTGCCTTTTTGAACGGCGGGGGCGATAAATTCGGCAGGACCGAGGTTGCCGATGGCGACTTCAAAATCTGGGTTTTCTTTTGCCCACGCCCACAGCAGGGCGTTGTCGTGGGCGAGTGCCGCGCCGCGTCCGTCTTTCAATGCATCGAAGGTTTCGGTGTTTTGATCGAATTTCAATAATTTGACTTCAGGATGGTTTTTGGTGAAGAAAGCGTCGGCGGTCGTGCCTTTGTTGACCAACAGGGTTTGGTCTTTCAGTTGCGCGATGTCGGTAATCGGTTTGCCTTTGGGGGAAACCACGCCCAACGCCACTTTCATATAGGGGTCGGCAAAATCGACGGCTTCGGCGCGTTCGGGAGTTTTGGTGAAGTTGGCGAGGATGAGGTCGACTTTGCCGGAGCGGACGTATTCGACGCGGTTTGCAGCCTCGGTTAAGACAAATTCGACTTTGTCGGGGCTGCCGAGCAGGTCTTTGGCCAGGTCTTTGGCGATTTCAACGTCAAAGCCTTGGTTTTTGCCGTTTGCGTCCACATAGCCGAACGGGGGCTTGTCGCCGAATACGCCGATGCGGATCACGCCTTTTTCTTTGATGGCGGCAACGGTTGCCGCACCGCTGCTTTGTGAAGATTGGGCATCGCCGGAGCCGCTGCTGCCGCCTCCGCAGGCGGTCAGACCGACGGCGATGGCGGCGGAAGCCAAAAGGGCTTTGAGTTTGGCATTCAGTTTCATTGGGAATCTCCTTTTTGAATGTTTGCTTGGGATGAAATGCCGTCTGAAAGGGGTTCGGACGGTTTGCGGTAAATCAGTAGTCCATACCTGCCAGAAATTGGCGGGCGCGTTCGCTTTTTGGTGCGGAAAAAAAGGTTTCGGGATCGGACGATTCGACGATGCCGCCTTTGTCCATAAAGACGATGCGGTCGGCAACTTTGCGGGCGAACCCCATTTCGTGGGTTACGATGAGCATACTCATCCCTTCGCGGGCGAGTTCCAAAACCACTTCCAAGACTTCGCGCACCATTTCGGGGTCGAGTGCGGCGGTGATTTCGTCCAACAAAATCACTTCCGGATTCAGACACAGGGCGCGGACAATGGCGATGCGCTGTTTTTGTCCGCCGGAAAGTTCGCGCGGATAGGCGTTTTTGCGGTCGGACAAACCGACGCGTTCCAACAGTTTGCCGGCTTGCGCTTCCGCTTCGGCGCGGTTGCGGTTTTGTACTTTTACCGGGCCTAAGAGGATGTTTTCGATGACGGTCATATGGGCAAACAGTTCGTAGCTTTGAAAGACCATACCGACTTTTTGCCGGGCGGTTTGCCAGGAAACGTCTTTGCCGAATTCGCCGACACCGTCCATCACGATGCTTCCGCCTTGGTGCGGCTCCAAACCGTTGACGCAGCGCAGGAGGGTGGATTTGCCGCAGCCGGACGGGCCCAACAACACAATCACTTCGCCTTTTTCCAAGTCCAAGTCTAAGGATTGGATGGCGGTTACGCCGCCGTATTGTTTGTGCAGCTTGCGGATGCTCAATAAAGCCATATCAGTGTTCCCATTTTTGTTCCAGCTTTGCCGCCAACAGCGACAGCGGCCAACAGCATAAAAAATACAGCATAAAAATCAGTCCATAAACCCAAAATGAGGCATTGGGCTGCGTCAGCAGCGAGTTTTCAATAATCTGCTGCCCCACTTTGACCACTTCAATCACACCGATAAGCGAGGCGAGCGAACTGGTTTTAATCATTCGCGTAAACAAATTAACCGCCCCCGGCAAAGCGCGGCGGACGCTTTGCGGCAATTCGATGTATCGGAACACTTGGCGACGGCTCAAGCCGAGCGCAAGACCCGATTCGACCTGGTGTTTTTCAATCGATTCCAGTGCGCCGCGCACCAAGTCGCCCATTTCGGCAACGCCCCAAAGCGTAAAAACCCAAACGCAAACCCAAAATCCGCCGATGTGTATGCCCGTCCACACGGACAGTCCGAAATACAGTCCGAACAGCCACACTAAAATCGGCACGATGCGGATGGTTTCGAGATAAAACCGCCCGATAAAGCGGACAAGCCGGTTGCGCGAACGCAAAACCAAGCCGAACAGCGTGCCCAATACGCAAGAAGCCGCGACAGAGATTAAAGAAATTTGTGCCGTTAAGAGCAGGCCTTCGCCCAAACGTGCCGCATTTTTTCCTTCAAAAAGCCAGTCAAACGCCATATTTCGCACCCCGTATGCGGTTTTCCAATCGCCGTACCAACAAAGAAACAGGCAGCAGGATAATCAAATAAGCGGCAAACAGCAGGAACAAAGCCTCGTTGGTTTTGTAGTCCATACCAATCACATCTTTGGTAACAAACAACAATTCCGCAATACCGACCGCGCTAATAACGGATGTTTCTTTCATTAAAAACAATATATTGGCGGCAACAGCCGGAAAAGCGACCGCCCAAGCCTGCGGCAATTCGACATAGCGGAAGACTTGAAAGCGGCTCAAACCGACGGCTTTGCCCGCCTCAACCTGCCCTTTAGGCACTGCCAAAATGCCGGCGCGGACGGCTTCCGCCATATAGCTTGCGCCCAAGAAAACCAGCGCGATTACGCCGCAGGTGAAACCGTCCCATTTGATGCCCATTTTCGGCAGGCCGTAATACAGGAAAAACAGCTGAATCAGCAGGGGCGTATTGCGCGACAGTTCGATATAGGCGCGTGCCAATGCGTAGAAGGGGCGGATGCGGTATGCCGTTACCACGGCGACGGGCAGTCCGAACAGCAACGACAAAACAACGCCGTAAACGGACAATTCCAGCGTCAGCTTTGCCGCATCGGCGAATTTGGGTACGGCATCGATCAGATAAGGCCAGTTCATCAGAATCAGAAATCAGCTTAACGAAAGGCGGTATTTTAATGAACTTGTAAGATAATGTTAAAGAATGCTTGGGAATATCAAACATCGGAAAAAAGAATAAGGCGATGCCGTCTGAAAACCTTTCAGACGGCATCGTGCCGGATTCCGCGTCAGATTGCGCTGCCGCCGACGGTCAGTCCGGCATCAATCCGCAAAGTCGGTTGCCCCACGCCGACAGGGACGCTCTGCCCTTCTTTGCCGCACACGCCGACACCGCTGTCGAGCGCGGTATCGTTGCCTATCATCGAAACGTGTTTCAACACTTCGGGGCCGTTGCCGATAATGGTCGCGCCTTTGACGGGGTATTGCAGCCTGCCGCCTTCCACCCACCATGCTTCGGACGCGCTGAACACGAATTTGCCGCTGGTAATGTCCACCTGTCCGCCACCGAAGTTGACGGCGTAAATGCCTTTGTCGATGGACGCGATGATTTCTTCCGGCTCATAGCTGCCATTTTCCATAAAGGTATTGGTCATGCGCGGCATAGGGGCGGAAGCGTAACTTTCGCGGCGGCCGTTGCCGGTGGATTGCGTACCCGTCAGGCGGGCATTGGTTTCGTCCTGCATATAGCCGACTAAAATGCCGTCTTCAATCAATACGGTGCGGCGGGTTTCGTTGCCTTCGTCGTCGATGTTGAGCGAACCGCGCCGGCCGGCAATATCGCCCTGATCCACAACGGTAACGCCTTTGGCGGCGACGCGCTCGCCGATCCGGCCGGAAAAGACGCTGGTCCCCTTGCGGTTGAAATCGCCTTCCAAACCGTGTCCGACCGCTTCGTGCAGCAATACGCCCGGCCAGCCGTTGCCCAAAACGACGGTCATCTCACCGGCAGGCGCAGGACGGGATTCGAGATTAATCAGGGCTTGTTTGACAGCGGAATCGACAAACTGCCGTACCAAAGTTTCATCGAAATAAGCCAAGTCGTAGCGTCCGCCGCCGCCCGCGCTGCCCTGCTCGCGACGCTCGCCCTGTTTGGCGATGACGGTAACGTTCAGGCGCACCATCGGACGAATATCCGCAGCGTGTTTACCGTCCAAACGGGCGATGTACACCATATCGTATTCGCAGGTCAAACCGGCCATCACTTGCACGATACGCGGATCGGCGGCTTTGGCGATTGCTTCGACTTTGTTCAACAGCGCGACTTTGGCGGCGGAATCGAGGCCGGCAATGGGGTCGGACGCGGAACAAACCGGCTTGCCGCGCGTTTCAGACGGCATTTTGGCGGACACCTTGCCGCCTGCCGCCCCAATCGCACGGACGGCGCGGGCGGAACGGTTTATCGAATCGATGCACAGGCTGTCGGCGTAGGCAAAGGCGGTTTTATCGCCCGAAACGGCGCGCACGCCCACGCCCTGATTGATTTGGAAGCTGCCCGATTTGACGATGCCTTCTTCCAAATGCCAACTTTCATAGGCGGTGCGCTGGCAGTAGATGTCGGCATAATCGACGTGGTGCGCGCCGATGATGCACAGGCTTTTGGCGAGCAGTTCGGGGGAAAGGCGGTTGGCTTCGAGCAGCCGTGCCTGTACGGCGGAATAGGTCGGATGCATAGTGTCGGCGCATAAAAAATCAGGGGCTTGATTATACGGCATTTGTTATATAGTGGATTAACAAAAACCGGTACAGCGTTGCCTCGCCTCAGCTCAAAGAGAACGATTCTCTAAGGTGCTCAAGCACCAAGTGAATCGGTTCCGTACTATCTGTACTGTCTGCGGCTTCGTCGCCTTGTCCTGATTTTTGTTAATCCACTATAGAAATGCGCCGTGCCGCCGAAAATGTAAGAATTTTGCCAACGCACGTTGCTTTGTGTAAACTTAAAGCCTTCTTGTCGGAGTGCCGCCCATCGGGCGGCTGAGATTGCGAAAGCAGAATCCGTAGAACCTGTCGGGGTAATGCCTGCGTAGGAAACAAAACCTCCCTGCCCTTTCGGGCTTCCGTTCCCTCTTCCGCACTTCCCCGCCCCATTTTCATGTTTCTTAAGGACTTGATATGTCGGGCAATGCCTCACAACAACCCTCACCCGCCGCAGCGGCGGCACGCCTTTTTTCCGACAAATCGCGATACCTGCAAAGGAACCCGTCATGACCCGTATCGCCATCCTCGGCGGCGGCCTTTCCGGAAGGCTGACCGCACTGCAGCTTGCAGAACAAGGTTATCAGATTGCACTTTTCGACAAAGGCACCCGCCAAGGCGAACACGCCGCCGCTTATGTTGCCGCCGCCATGCTCGCGCCTGCGGCGGAAGCGGTCGAAGCCACGCCTGAAGTCATCAGGCTGGGCAGGCAGAGCATTCCGCTTTGGCGCGGCATCCGATGCCTTCTGAACACGCACACGATGATGCAGGAAAACGGCAGCCTGATTGTGTGGCACGGACAGGACAAGCCATTATCCAGCGAGTTCGTCCGCCATCTCAAACGCGGCGGCGTAGCGGATGACGAAATCGTCCGTTGGCACGCTGACGACATCGCCGAACGCGAACCGCAACTCGGCGGACGTTTTTCAGACGGCATCTACCTGCCGACCGAAGGACAGCTCGACGGGCGGCAAATATTGTCTGCACTTGCCGACGCTTTGGACGAACTGAACGTCCCTTGCCATTGGGAACACGAATGCGCTCCCGAAGACTTGCAAGCCCAATACGACTGGCTGATCGACTGCCGCGGTTACGGCGCAAAAACCGCTTGGAATGCTTCTGCCGAACACACCAGCACCCTGCGCGGCATACGCGGCGAAGTGGCACGGGTTTACACACCCGAAATCACGCTCAACCGCCCCGTGCGCCTGCTGCACCCGCGTTATCCGCTCTACATCGCCCCGAAAGAAAACCACGTCTTCGTCATCGGCGCGACCCAAATCGAAAGCGAAAGCCAAGCCCCCGCCGGCGTACGTTCAGGGTTGGAACTTTTATCCGCACTCTATGCCGTCCACCCCGCCTTCGGCGAGGCGCAAATCCTCGAAATCGCCGCCGGACTGCGCCCCACGCTCAATCACCACAACCCCGAAATCCGTTACAGCCGCGCCCAACGCCTGATTGAAATCAACGGCCTTTTCCGCCACGGCTTTATGATTTCCCCCGCCGTAACCGCCGCCGCCGTCAGATTGGCAGTGGCACTGTTTGACGGAAAAGACGCGCCCGAACGTGATGAAGAAAGCGGTTTGGCGTATATCCGAAGACAAGATTAAAGCCGTCTGAAAGGAACCCCATGACCTTCCCACCCGTGAAATCTCCGCTCAAATTCTACGCCGTTGTTCCCACCGCCGATTGGGTGGAGCGCATGGTCAAAGCAGGTGCCGACACGGTGCAACTGCGCTGCAAAACCCTGCACGGCGATGAATTGAAACGTGAAATCGCCCGCTGCGTCGCCGCCTGCCGTGGCAGCCGCACGCAGCTTTTCATCAACGACCACTGGCGCGAGGCGATAGAAGCGGGCGCATACGGCGTGCATCTCGGGCAGGAAGACATGGACACCGCCGACCTTGCCGCCATAGCCGCCGCCGGTTTGCGCTTGGGTTTGAGTACGCACTCCGTTGCCGAACTCGACCGCGCCCTGTCCGTACACCCCAGCTACGTCGCCAGCGGCGCGATTTTCCCGACCACGACCAAGCAAATGCCCACCGCCCCGCAAGGCTTGGACAAACTGCGCGAATATGTGAAACAGGCAGGCGGCACGCCCGTCGTCGCCATTGGCGGCATCGATTTGAACAATGCTGAAGAGGTATTGGCAACCGGCGTTTCCTCACTCGCCGTCGTCCGTGCCGTTACCGAAGCGACAAACCCCGAAGCCGTGGTTAAAGCGTTTCAGGCTTTGTGGAATGAATAAGGTCGTCTGAAAATAATAAAGTCTAAAACCAGACGTACCAAATAATATATTTACAGAGGAATTTATTTTTTATTTTATTCATTTTTATCATATTTTAAAATTTTAAAAAGATACATAAGGAGCAATTTGATAACAATGAAACCAAGAGAGTTATGTGAAAAAGCATGGCAAGAAATAGCAAGTAAATTTCCTGATTTTAAGATAATTTCTAAGGGGCAGAAATTAAAGAGAGTATCTAAAAACAGGGATATTACATTTGAAATCTATTTTCAGGCTGATAGGCACAATTATCAGTGTAGCGTGCAATTTATTCCACATATCGCCATTTACTCAAAAGATATGAAAAAGGCAAATATCAATAATGGTTTTATATATGGCGGAGAGTTGGGGAGCTTGATAAATAGAAAACCTTGGATTTGGTGGCAGTTAGCAGGAGCAAGCTATAAATATACGGTAGAGGATGTTAGCAAACTTATAAGGGAGCATATAATACCGTTATTTGACGATTTTGAGGACACAGAAACCAATATTGAAAAAATTATAAATGAGGATATGAATGACTATAATTTATTGTATTACATCTATTATTTTAGCGGAAAAGCTAAGGCGCAGCAGTATTTTAATAAAATAATCAAAAAAGACAAATTAAGAAAAAAGTATATTGGTTTTTATAATTCTTTGAATGAATTACCAAAGGAAAGCATTTCATTAGACATATGTGAATTTAATGGAGCTACTATGATTAAATTTGCCTATATTAATGGGATTGAAATAGAAAAATAATAAATAATTGAACATAAAAATATTAATGGACACAAATGTTGCAGGTTCGCTTGCAACCCAACATTTACAAAGGTCGTCTAAAAACCTCTATAAACACCGAAATATCGAGAAACCATGAACATCATCTTAAACGGCGAACCCGCCGAACTTCACGGCACGACCGTTGCCGACCTCATCGCCCAAACCGCGCCGCAAAAGCCTTTTGCCGTGGCGGTGAATACCGGATTTGTCGCCAAAGGCGCGTATGCGGAAACGGTTTTGAACGAAAACGACAAAGTCGACATCGTCCGCCCCGTCGTCGGCGGCTGAATGCCGTCTGAAACCCCAAAGGCACGCCTCCGGCTTTCAGACGGCATCGCACCCGACAACCATACCAAGGAACCCATCATGCTCACCCTATACGGAGAAACTTTCCCTTCACGGCTGCTGCTCGGTACGGCTGCCTACCCAACCCCCGAAATCCTCAAACAATCCATCCAAACCGCCCAGCCTGCGATGATTACCGTCTCGCTGCGCCGCGCGGGAAGCGGTGGGGAGGCACACGGTCAGGGGTTTTGGTCACTATTGGAAGAAAGCGGTATCCCGATGCTGCCGAACACAGCAGGCTGCCAAAGCGTGCAGGAAGCGGTAACGACGGCGCAGATGGCACGCGAAGTGTTTGAAACCGATTGGATTAAGCTCGAACTCATCGGCGACGACGACACCTTGCAGCCGGATGTGTTCCAACTTGTCGAAGCGGCGGAAATCCTGATTAAAGACGGCTTCAAAGTGCTGCCTTATTGCACCGAAGACCTGATTGCCTGCCGCCGCCTGCTCGATGTGGGCTGTCAGGCGTTGATGCCGTGGGCGGCCCCGATCGGCACGGGTTTGGGCGCGGTTCACGCCTACGCGTTGAACGTCCTGCGCGAACGCCTGCCCGACACGCCGCTGATTATCGACGCGGGCTTGGGCTTGCCTTCTCAAGCGGCGCAAGTGATGGAATGGGGCTTTGACGGCGTGCTTTTGAACACCGCCGTTTCCCGCAGCGGCGATCCGGTCAATATGGCGCGCGCCTTCGCACTCGCCGTCGAATCCGGACGGCTGGCATTTGAAGCCGAACCGGTCGAGGCTCGCACCAAAGCGCAAGCCAGTACGCCGACAGTCGGACAACCGTTTTGGCATTCGGCGGAATATTGAAAAAGGCGGCAAAAATGCCGTCTGAAGGCTTCAGACGGCATCGCGGCTCAAAACGGCGGCAGCCTGAAACGGACAAACCGCCATTCCCCGGCATCACGGCTTTGTCGGAAAAAATGGAAAAACCGGCCGGAAAACCTTGCCGCCCACCCCGACACCGCAACCAAAGAAACACCCAGACTCCACGGTGCGCAGGCTGCCGCGCAAGCCCCAAGTACGGCAACAGAAGAAGCGTTTTGTTGTTGTTTGAATACATTTAAAAATACCTAAAGCCATCCGTAAACCTTCATCCGCAACGGTTTCACCGCTTTTGCATCCCCGAATCCACGCTCAAACACCCCCGAATGACAACCCTGTCCGCTCCAAATCGGACGAATGTTCAAACACGGGCAACCTTATTTCCGTCAGGCACGAAGCCCTCAGCTATGCCTGCCAACCCCGA
>ADBE01000011.1 GCA_000176735.1 Neisseria polysaccharea ATCC 43768
GCCGCCTGTTCTTCGCTGTCGCCCTGCGCCTGCATTAAAGGGATGATTTCGCGTGCGACAAAGGGGAAGGTAACGAACAGCGTCGCCAAAACAATGCCGGGGATGGCGAAAATAATCTGTATGCCTTGCGCTTCGAGCCGGCCGCCCAATGCCGTGTGCGCGCCGAACAATAAGACGAACATCAAACCGGCCACCACGGGCGATACGGAAAACGGCAAATCGAGCAGGGTGGTCAGCAACTGCTTGCCACGGAAGTCAAAACGGGTCAGCAGCCACGCCATCGCCACGCCTAAGACGGCATTGAGGGGAACGACCACCGCGGCGGTAATCAGGGTGAGCTTGATTGCCGCCCACGCTTCGGGATCGCTTAAGGATTTCAGGTACAAATCCCAACCGCCTTTTAAGGCTTCGTAAAACACGGCGACGAGCGGCACGACCAGCATCAGCAGCAGGAATCCTAGCGCGACAGCGGTCAGCAGCACGCGCAGCCAACGCGGTTCGGTCAGGTTGGGATTGGTGGAATAGGGTTTCATGGCGGTGGTGTTCTCTGGTTGGTTTTAAAATGTTTGGAGGTCGTCTGAAAAACTGTTTTTTGTGGGGTGGATTCGTTTTCAGACGGCCTTTTATCTTTTATAGATTAAAAGGGGAGCAAAAAACGTTCGGCTGCCGTCATTCCCGCGCAGGCGGGAATCCACCACAGGGCAACAGGAAAACAGAAAATAAATAAGGCAGCCGAAATTCACCAATGGATTCCCGCCTGCGCGGGAATGACGGTAACAGGTATTTCAGACGACCTCAACCCTTCGCGCCCGAACGCCTGCCCAACGCCCACTGCATCACGTTCAGCGCAAACAGAATCACAAACGAAACCAGCAGCATAAACAACGCCACCGCCGACGCGCCCTGTACGTCGAACTGTTCCAGCTTGCCCGTAATAATCAGCGGCAGGATTTCGGAAACCATCGGAATGTTGCCCGCGATAAAAATCACCGAGCCGTATTCCCCCGTTGCCCGCGCGAACATCATACCCGCACCGGTTAAGAGCGCGGGCGTGATTTCCGGCAGCAGCACGCAGCGGAACGTCGTGAAACGGTTTGCGCCCAAAGTCGCCGCCGCTTCCTCATATTCGCCCGACAATTCCTCCAATACCGGCTGCACGGCGCGGACGATAAAGGGCAGGCTGACGACGACCAGCGCAATCCAAATGCCGACGGGTGTAAACGCAATTTTGATGCCCAAAGGCTCGAAAAAACGGCCTATCCAACCGTTGGGCGCATACAGGGTCGCCAACGCGATACCCGTAACCGCCGTCGGCAGCGCAAACGGCAAATCGACCAGCGCGTTCGCCAGACCCTTGCCCGGAAATTCATAGCGCACCAACACCCACGCCACCAGCGTGCCGAACACGACATTGGTCAGCATCGCATAAAACGACATCCGCAAACTCAGCCACACCGCCGCCAACACGTTCGGCTCGGCAATCGTGTTCCAAAAGCCGCCCCAGCCGATTTCCGCCGCCTTCGCCGCCATCATCGCAAACGGCAAAACCACCAGAAGCGACAGGCACAATACGGTCAGGCCGAGGCTGATTTTGAAGCCGGGCAGTACGCTGGGCGTTTTGAGTAATAACATGAAATAATGCTGAAAATAGAAAAAGGAAGGGCTACTTTAACGATGCCGTCTGAAAAAA
>ADBE01000010.1 GCA_000176735.1 Neisseria polysaccharea ATCC 43768
CGGCAAATGAAACGCCGACAAACCGATGCCGTCTGAAAATGGCGGGATACGGCGGAGGTGTTGGAATTGGTGGAATCGGTGGGCTGAAGCCCACCCTACGCAACACCCTGCGGCGTACTCAAATCAACACGGAAACTTATGCGCCGTCATTCCCGCGCAGGCGGGAATCTAGGATGCGGGATTAAGGAAACCTACATCCCGTCATTCCCACGAAAGTGGGAATCTAGAACTCAGGATTGAAGAAACCGTTGTACCCGATAAGTTTCTGCGCCGACGGGTCTGGATTCCCGCCTGCGCGGGAATGACGATTCGGGTATTCCTGACGATTCGGGTATTCCTGACGATTCGGGTATTTCTGACGGTTCGGGTATTTCCATAGTTTCGCCGGGCGGACGTGGGGAAATGCGTAACGGGCATAGTGGGCGCGGAGCGGGCGGTTTTATGCCCCGGATTTCCGTTTTCGCGCGAACATATCAGCCCGCCTGCCGCGTTTGCGCTTGAAATCGGGTAGGTTTCGTCTTAAAATATGCTGCTTTCAGGGTATAGGCACTTGCCCGAAAAGCACGTTACGCGTCCTTGCGCGGCGTGTTTTTTTTTGACCGGATTTTTCTGACCGGACGGCCCTACCGAAGGCTTTTCAGACGGCATTGTCAAGAATTTTATTAAAAACAGGATTCCCATTATGAGCACCCCCGCCCTCCTCGTCCTCGCTGACGGCAGCGTATTTCACGGCACATCAATCGGTTACGAAGGTTCGACTTCCGGCGAAGTCGTGTTCAATACTTCGATGACCGGCTATCAGGAAATCCTGACCGACCCGTCCTACTGCAAACAAATCGTTACCCTCACCTACCCCCACATCGGCAACACCGGCACCAACGCCGAAGATGAAGAAAGCCGCAGCGTTTATGCCGCCGGCCTGATTATCCGCGACCTGCCGCTCTTGCACAGCAACTTCCGCGCCTCCGAAAGCCTGCACGACTATTTGGTACGCAACAAAACTGTCGCCATCGCCGACATCGACACCCGCCGCCTGACCACGCTGTTGCGCGAAAAAGGCGCGCAAGGCGGCGCGATTCTGACAGGTGCGGACGCTACGGTTGAAAAAGCGCAAGAACTCATCGCCGCGTTCGGCAGTATGGTCGGCAAAGACTTGGCAAAAGAAGTTTCCTGCACGGAAACTTACGAATGGACGGAAGGCGAATGGGAATTGGGCAAGGGTTTCGTTACCCCTGACGAACAGCCTTACCACGTCGTCGCCTACGATTTCGGCGTGAAAACCAACATCCTGCGTATGCTCGCCTCGCGCGGCTGCCGCCTGACCGTCGTCCCCGCACAAACGAGCGCGGAAGACGTGTTGGCACTCAATCCCGACGGCGTGTTCCTATCCAACGGCCCCGGCGACCCCGAGCCTTGCGACTACGCCATCAAAGCCGTACAAAAACTGATGGAAAGCGGCAAACCGATTTTCGGCATCTGCTTGGGACACCAGCTCATCAGCCTCGCCATCGGCGCGAAAACCCTGAAAATGCGCTTCAGCCATCACGGTGCCAACCACCCGGTACAAGATTTGGACAGCGGCAAAGTCGTCATCACCAGCCAAAACCACGGTTTCGCCGTCGATGCAGACACCCTGCCCGCCAACGCACGCATTACCCACAAATCCTTGTTCGACAATACTTTGCAAGGCATTGAACTGACAGACAAACCCGTGTTCTGCTTCCAAGGCCACCCCGAAGCCAGCCCCGGCCCGCAAGATGTCGGCTATTTGTTTGACAAATTCATTAGCAATATCAAGGCTGCCAAACGGGCATAATGGCTTTCAGACGGCATCCGGAAAGTATGCCGTCTGAACCCGCAAACAGATTCCGATACAAGGCATACAGACGATATCCCGACACCGTTTGCCGCCCCAAAATCAGAAAGGACTTATTTTGACTGAAAAACAAATGCGCATCCTTTCCGCCGCCGCCACCCTGACCGCCGTGGGTATGTACGTTTCCTATATCCCGCAAATCCAAAACAACCTTGCCGGCAACCCCGGCTCGCCGCTGCAACCCCTCGTCGCCGCCATCAACTGCACATTATGGGTTGCCTACGGCTTTTTAAAAGAAAAACGCGACTACCCCGTCATACTGGCAAACACCCCCGGCATCATTTTGGGCCTGATTACGTTTATCACCAGTTTTTAAGGAAATTTTCAGACGGCCTGTGCGAAATAAAAACAAAAAACCGTCTGAAAAAATTGTCTTGCCGCAATATTTAATTCAAGCCGCAAACCCGCCTCCCTCCCGTGGGAGAGGGAGCTGGTTGCAGCAGATTTTGCGGTTGCAGGCGATTTGAAAAAGAATGCCCGAAATATCAACGGCAGGAATTTTTCAGGTAGCTTTTTATCGAAAGGCGGATGGAACAAACGCCGCGAGTGTTTTTTCAGACGGCCTTTGAATCCATCGGTAGGGTGTGCCGCAAGGCACGCACGCGGTGGGTTGGGGTTGCAGGGAAAATGGGGAACGCGTGCGTGCGTACCGCACACACCCTACATGCGGGCTACGGCTTGCTAGGATTGCTCGTTATACTTAATTTTGACAAGGAGTCAATGAAATGGCGATAGAACTAAATGGTAACTGGACAAAAGGATTTGCTTTAGACCATCATATGCAAAAAAGTATTTTGTTAGGTTATGATGAATTAGGGCATCCTCACTTTGATAGCAAGAGAAGTGTGATTGGAGAATGGGTTTATCAATTAAAATATCGTAATCAAACCCAAAATGTTTCTTTGCTGGTAGACTATATTTTACAAAAATTTAGTGGTTTTAGGAAATCCTATAAATTTAATTGTTCCCGCCCCTTTTACAACAGAGCGTATTAATCAACCAGTTCAATTAATTGCCTAAAGAACTAAGTGATCGCTTGAATATTCCATATTCTCCTATTTTAAGAAAATCTAGCTCACACACACCACTCAAAAATATTGAAGAAAATCAGAAAAACTAGAAATACTGAATAATTCCATC
>ADBE01000009.1 GCA_000176735.1 Neisseria polysaccharea ATCC 43768
GAGAAGGCCGAATCGGTACAAAAAAGGATTCTGGAAGCGACAGGTTTGCAGATTTCCAAACCCGTTTACTATTCAGCATACGAAAACTACCATCTCAAAGAAATAATGGATGCAGTCATCAACCATATTCCGGTTTGTCGGAGAAAGATGCATACGCTGTGATGGTCTGATACCGGCCCTTTAAAAGCATCCGGCCCTATGCCGTCTGAAGATTCAAAACGCTTCAGACGGCATATTGAAGATATTTCTGATATTTCTGTTGATATTTCTTTGACTTGTCAGATATAATGTCTGACTTGGTACATTCGTACCAAGTTTAACTTTGTCTGAAAGACAGGCCAATCGTAGCCTGTCCCTTTACTTTAAAAGGAAAATAATCATGACTTTAGGTCTGGTTGGACGCAAAGTTGGTATGACCCGCGTGTTCGACGAACAGGGTGTTTCTGTTCCGGTAACCGTTTTGGATATGTCTGCCAACCGCGTTACACAAGTAAAATCCAAAGATACTGACGGCTATATTGCCGTTCAAGTTACCTTTGGTCAGAAAAAAGCCAATCGTGTCAACAAAGCCGAAGCCGGGCACTTTGCAAAAGCAGGTGTTGAAGCCGGTCGTGGTTTGATCGAGTTTGCTTTGACTGAAGAAAAACTGGCTGAATTGAAAGCCGGTGACGAAATCACCGTTTCTATGTTTGAAGTCGGTCAACTGGTCGATGTAACCGGTACCTCTAAAGGTAAAGGTTTCTCCGGCACGATCAAACGTCATAACTTCGGCGCCCAACGTACTTCCCACGGTAACTCCCGTTCTCACCGCGTTCCAGGCTCTATCGGTATGGCGCAAGACCCAGGTCGCGTGTTCCCCGGTAAGCGCATGGCCGGCCAATACGGCAACACCAAAGCAACTGTTCAAAAATTGGAAGTTGTCCGTGTTGATGCAGAACGCCAACTGCTGTTGGTCAAGGGTGCTGTTCCGGGTGCGGTCAACAGCGATGTTGTAGTTCGTCCTAGCGTGAAAGTAGGTGCGTAATGGAATTGAAAGTAATTGACGCTAAAGGACAAGTTTCAGGCAGTCTGTCTGTTTCTGATGCTTTGTTCGCTCGCGAATACAATGAAGCGTTGGTTCATCAGCTGGTAAATGCCTACCTGGCAAACGCCCGCTCTGGTAACCGCGCTCAAAAAACCCGTGCCGAAGTAAAACACTCAACCAAAAAACCATGGCGTCAAAAAGGTACTGGCCGTGCACGTTCTGGTATGACTTCTTCTCCGCTGTGGCGTAAAGGCGGTCGCGCGTTCCCGAACAAACCTGACGAAAACTTCACTCAAAAAGTAAACCGTAAAATGTACCGTGCCGGTATGGCGACTATTCTGTCCCAATTGGCTCGTGACGAGCGTTTGTTTGCTATCGAAGCGTTGACTGCTGAAACTCCTAAAACCAAAGTTTTTGCTGAACAAGTGAAAAATCTGGGTCTGGAGCAAGTGTTGTTTGTAACCAAACAGCTCGACGAGAATGTTTACTTGGCTTCACGCAACTTGCCAAACGTGTTGGTTTTGGAAGCTCAACAAGTTGATCCTTACAGCTTGCTGCGTTACAAAAAAGTAATCATCACTAAAGATGCAGTTGCACAATTAGAGGAGCAATGGGTATGAATCAACAACGTTTGACTCAAGTGATTTTGGCACCTATCGTTTCTGAAAAAAGCAACGTATTGGCTGAAAAACGCAACCAAATGACGTTTAAAGTCTTGGTAAATGCAACCAAACCTGAAATCAAAGCTGCTGTTGAGCTGCTGTTTGGTGTTCAAGTTGCTTCTGTAACTACCGTTACAACTAAAGGCAAAACTAAGCGTTTTGGTCGTACTTTGGGCCGCCGCAGCGATGTTAAAAAAGCTTATGTAAGCTTGGCTGCCGGTCAAGAGTTGGATTTGGAAGCCGCTGCTGCAGCTGCAGATAAGGAATAAACAAAATGGCAATCGTTAAAATGAAGCCGACCTCTGCAGGCCGTCGCGGCATGGTTCGCGTGGTAACAGAAGGTTTGCACAAAGGTGCACCTTATGCACCCTTGCTTGAAAAGAAAAATTCTACTGCCGGCCGTAACAATAATGGTCATATCACCACCCGTCACAAAGGCGGCGGTCATAAACACCATTACCGTGTTGTAGACTTTAAACGTAACAAAGACGGCATTCCTGCTAAAGTAGAGCGTATCGAATACGATCCTAACCGTACTGCCTTCATCGCACTGTTGTGCTATGCAGACGGCGAGCGTCGTTACATCATTGCTCCTCGCGGTATTCAAGCCGGTGCTGTATTGGTTTCCGGTGCTGAAGCTGCCATCAAAGTAGGCAACACCCTGCCGATTCGCAACATTCCCGTTGGTACGACTATCCACTGTATTGAAATGAAGCCTGGTAAAGGTGCACAAATTGCACGTTCTGCCGGTGCTTCTGCGGTATTGCTGGCTAAAGAAGGTGCATACGCTCAAGTCCGTCTGCGTTCTGGCGAAGTTCGTAAAATCAACGTAGATTGCCGTGCAACCATCGGTGAAGTCGGTAACGAAGAGCAAAGCCTGAAGAAAATCGGTAAAGCCGGTGCCAATCGTTGGCGCGGTATTCGTCCGACCGTTCGTGGTGTTGTCATGAACCCCGTCGATCACCCGCATGGTGGTGGTGAAGGCCGTACGGGCGAAGCTCGCGAACCGGTCAGCCCATGGGGTACTCCTGCTAAAGGCTACCGCACTCGTAATAACAAACGCACGGATAATATGATTGTTCGTCGCCGTTACTCAAATAAAGGTTAATTAGTATGGCTCGTTCATTGAAAAAAGGCCCATATGTAGACCTGCATTTGCTGAAAAAAGTAGATGCTGCTCGCGCAAGCAACGACAAACGCCCGATTAAAACTTGGTCTCGTCGTTCTACCATTCTGCCTGATTTTATCGGTCTGACCATTGCCGTGCACAACGGCCGCACCCATGTGCCTGTGTTTATCAGCGACAATATGGTTGGTCATAAATTAGGCGAATTCTCATTGACCCGTACCTTTAAAGGCCACTTGGCCGATAAAAAGGCTAAAAAGAAATAAGGTGAATCATGAGAGTAAATGCACAACATAAAAATGCCCGTATCTCTGCTCAAAAGGCTCGTTTGGTAGCTGATTTGATTCGTGGTAAAGACGTTGCCCAAGCTTTGAATATTTTGGCTTTCAGTCCTAAAAAAGGTGCCGAGCTGATCAAAAAAGTATTGGAGTCAGCTATTGCTAATGCCGAGCACAATAACGGTGCGGACATTGATGAACTGAAAGTGGTAACTATCTTTGTTGACAAAGGCCCAAGCTTGAAACGTTTTCAAGCTCGCGCCAAGGGTCGCGGTAACCGCATCGAAAAACAAACTTGTCATATCAATGTGACAGTGGGTAACTAAGGAAAAGCTATGGGACAAAAGATTAACCCTACAGGCTTTCGCCTGGCGGTAACTAAAGACTGGGCTTCAAAATGGTTTGCTAAAAGCACCGACTTTTCTACTGTTTTGAAGCAGGATATCGATGTTCGCAATTATTTGCGTCAAAAATTGGCCAATGCTTCGGTTGGTCGAGTAGTTATTGAACGCCCTGCAAAATCTGCACGCATTACCATTCACTCCGCTCGTCCGGGTGTGGTTATCGGTAAAAAAGGTGAGGATATCGAAGTTTTGAAACGTGACTTGCAAGCCTTGATGGGTGTGCCTGTTCATGTAAATATTGAAGAGATCCGCCGTCCTGAGTTGGATGCTCAAATTATTGCTGACGGAATTGCCCAGCAGTTGGAAAAACGCGTTCAATTCCGTCGTGCTATGAAACGAGCAATGCAAAATGCAATGCGTTCTGGTGCTAAAGGCATTAAGATTATGACTTCAGGCCGTCTGAATGGTGCGGATATTGCCCGTAGCGAATGGTATCGTGAAGGTCGCGTGCCACTGCATACTTTACGTGCAAATGTAGATTATGCAACCAGCGAAGCGCACACCACATATGGTGTATTGGGTCTGAAAGTTTGGGTTTATACGGAAGGCAATATTAAATCTTCCAAACCTGAACATGAGAGTAAACAAAGAAAGGCAGGTAGACGTAATGCTGCAGCCAACTAGACTGAAATACCGTAAGCAACAAAAGGGTCGTAATACCGGCATCGCTACTCGCGGTAATAAGGTAAGTTTCGGTGAGTTCGGCTTGAAAGCCGTAGGTCGTGGTCGTTTGACTGCCCGTCAAATCGAAGCTGCTCGTCGTACAATGACCCGTCACATCAAACGTGGTGGTCGTATTTGGATTCGTGTATTCCCTGATAAACCGATTACTGAAAAGCCTATTCAAGTTCGTATGGGTGGCGGTAAAGGTAACGTGGAATATTACATTGCCGAAATTAAACCAGGTAAAGTGTTGTATGAAATGGATGGCGTTCCAGAGGAGCTGGCTCGTGAAGCATTCGAGTTGGCTGCTGCCAAATTGCCTATTCCTACAACCTTTGTAGTAAGACAGGTGGGTCAATAATGAAAGCAAATGAATTGAAAGACAAATCCGTTGAGCAGTTGAATGCAGATTTGTTGGACTTGTTGAAAGCTCAGTTTGGCTTACGTATGCAAAACGCTACTGGTCAATTAGGCAAACCAAGTGAATTGAAACGTGTACGTCGCGATATTGCTCGTATTAAAACCGTTTTAACTGAAAAAGGTGCTAAGTAATGAGCGAAACTAAAAATGTTCGTACTTTGCAAGGCAAAGTAGTAAGCGACAAAATGGATAAAACCGTAACAGTATTGGTTGAGCGTAAAGTAAAACATCCGCTGTATGGTAAGATTATTCGATTATCTACTAAAATCCATGCCCATGATGAAAATAATCAATATGGAATTGGTGATGTGGTTGTTATATCGGAATCTCGTCCATTGTCAAAAACTAAATCTTGGGTTGTCAGTGAGCTGGTTGAGAAAGCACGTTCTATTTAAGAATTAAAGCAACGTGCTTGGAATGGGAAACGAAGTATTGCAGCAAATCTAATTTGCGTGTAAACTTCGTTTCCTGTCTTTCAGTTTCTTCTGGAAGTTTCTTCCCTTTCGGGGTCCAAGACTGGTTTACTTGAACCGCAAGGTTTCATTTAATAAGCAGCGGCTTTGCTGTAAGTTATCTGAAAGTGGTAAATTAAGTTGGTTAATTTAAAGGTAATAACATGATTCAAATGCAGACCATCTTAGATGTGGCTGATAACTCTGGTGCGCGTAGAGTAATGTGTATCAAGGTATTGGGTGGGTCTAAGCGTCGCTATGCTTCGGTTGGCGATATTATTAAAGTTGCAATTAAAGATGCGGCTCCGCGTGGTCGTGTCAAGAAGGGCGATGTTTATAATGCTGTCGTTGTTCGTACTGCAAAAGGTGTTCGTCGTCCTGATGGAGCTTTGATTAAGTTTGATAACAATGCTGCTGTGTTGTTGAATAATAAGCTCGAACCTCTGGGTACTCGTATTTTTGGTCCTGTAACTCGTGAGCTGCGTACTGAGCGATTTATGAAAATCGTTTCATTGGCTCCTGAAGTATTGTAAGGGGTGGTGGAATGAATAAGATTGTTAAAGGCGATCAAGTTGTTGTTATCGCAGGTAAAGACAAGGGTAAGCGGGGTCAGGTCATCCGCGTGCTTGGTGGGAAGGTAATTGTTTCTGGTGTAAATGCTGTTAAGCGTCATCAGAAGTCGAATCCAATGCGCGGAGTTGAGGGTGGTATTATTGTAAAAGAAATGCCTTTGGATATTTCTAATGTTGCAATTCTGAATCCCGAGACAAACAAAGCAGACCGTGTTGGTATTAAATTGATTGAAACTGAAGGCAAAATTAAGCGCGTTCGTTTCTTCAAATCTAATGGCTCTATCATTGGAGCATAAGGAGATAACATGGCTCGTTTGAGAGAGTTTTATAAAAGTACTGTTGTCCCTGAGTTGGTTAAACAGTTTGGTTACAAATCGGTTATGGAAGTGCCCCGTATTGAAAAGATTACTTTAAATATGGGTGTTGGCGAAGCGGTTGCTGATAAGAAAGTAATGGAACACGCTGTGTCTGATTTGGAAAAAATTGCCGGTCAGAAACCTGTTGTAACTGTAGCCCGTAAATCTATTGCTGGTTTTAAAATTCGTGACAACTACCCTGTCGGTTGTAAAGTTACTTTGCGCCGTGATCAAATGTTTGAATTTTTGGACCGTTTGATTACTATTGCATTGCCTCGTGTTCGAGATTTTCGTGGTGTAAGCGGTAAGTCATTTGATGGTCGCGGTAATTACAATATGGGTGTTCGCGAACAAATTATTTTTCCGGAAATTGAGTACGATAAAATTGATGCTTTGCGTGGTTTGAATATTACTATTACTACTACAGCAAAAACCGATGAGGAAGCGAAAGCTTTATTGTCATTGTTTAAATTTCCGTTCAAAGGATAATCATGGCTAAGAAAGCACTTATTAATCGTGATCTGAAACGTCAAGCTTTGGCTAAAAAATATGCGGCTAAACGCGCGGCAATTAAAGCGGTAATCAATGATTCGAATGCAACTGAGGAAGAGCGTTTTGAAGCTCGTTTGAGGTTTCAATCCATTCCTCGTAATGCAGCACCTGTGCGTCAACGTCGTCGTTGTGCTTTGACAGGTCGCCCTCGTGGTACTTTCCGTAAATTTGGTTTGGGTCGTATTAAAATCCGTGAAATCGCCATGCGTGGCGAAATTCCGGGTGTTGTTAAAGCCAGCTGGTAATAGGAGTAATTAAGAATGAGTATGCATGATCCTATTTCCGATATGTTGACTCGTATCCGCAATGCGCAACGTGCTAATAAAGCAGCAGTTGCAATGCCTTCTTCAAAATTAAAGTGTGCTATTGCAAAGGTATTGAAAGAAGAGGGATATATTGAGGACTTCACAGTTTCATCTGACGTAAAGTCTATATTGGAAATTCAATTAAAATACTATGCAGGTCGTCCTGTAATTGAACAAATCAAGCGTGTATCTCGCCCTGGTTTGCGTATTTATAAAGCGTCTAGTGAGATTCCAAGTGTTATGAATGGCTTGGGTATTGCTATTGTTAGTACTTCTAAAGGTGTAATGACTGATCGTAAAGCACGTTCTCAAGGTGTTGGTGGTGAGTTGTTATGCATTGTAGCCTAGTGGAGGAAAAGAAATGTCACGTGTCGCAAAAAACCCAGTGACTGTTCCCGCTGGTGTAGAAGTAAAATTTGGAACAGAGGCATTAGTTATTAAGGGTAAGAACGGTGAATTATCTTTTCCTTTGCATTCTGATGTAGCCATTGAATTTAATGATGGCAAATTGACTTTTGTTGCGAATAACAGCAGTAAACAAGCAAATGCAATGTCTGGTACTGCTCGCGCATTAGTCAGCAATATGGTCAAAGGTGTTTCAGAAGGTTTTGAGAAGAAATTACAATTGATAGGCGTAGGTTATCGTGCTCAAGCACAAGGTAAAATCTTGAATCTGTCTTTGGGTTTTTCTCATCCAATCGTATATGAAATGCCTGAAGGTGTCTCCGTTCAAACTCCTAGCCAAACAGAGATTGTTTTAACCGGCTCGGATAAACAAGTTGTTGGTCAAGTTGCTGCTGAGATTCGTGCGTTCCGAGCTCCTGAGCCTTATAAAGGTAAAGGTGTTCGCTATGTAGGCGAAGTAGTGGTAATGAAAGAAGCCAAGAAAAAATAATTGAGGTTCACTAATGGATAAACATACAACCCGACTCCGTCGTGCACGCAAAACCCGTGCTCGTATTGCGGACTTGAAAATGGTAAGATTATGTGTGTTCCGAAGCAATAATCATATTTATGCTCAAGTAATTAGTGCTGAAGGTGATAAAGTATTGGCTCAAGCCTCTACATTAGAAGCTGAGGTGCGCGGTAGTCTGAAATCTGGAAGCAATGTTGAAGCAGCTGCAATAGTCGGTAAACGTATTGCTGAGAAGGCTAAAGCAGCAGGTGTAGAAAAGGTTGCTTTTGATCGTTCAGGTTTCCAATATCACGGTCGTGTGAAGGCTTTGGCTGAAGCTGCTCGTGAAAATGGTTTAAGCTTCTAAATATTTGGAGACTTTCAGATGGCAAAACATGAAATTGAAGAACGTGGTGACGGTCTGATTGAAAAGATGGTCGCAGTTAACCGTGTAACTAAAGTAGTTAAAGGTGGTCGCATTATGGCTTTCTCTGCGCTAACTGTTGTTGGTGATGGGGATGGTCGTATTGGTATGGGTAAAGGTAAGTCAAAAGAAGTGCCTGTTGCAGTCCAAAAGGCGATGGATCAAGCACGACGCTCTATGATTAAGGTACCATTAAAAAACGGTACGATTCATCACGAGGTTATTGGTCGACATGGTGCTACTAAAGTATTTATGCAGCCTGCTAAAGAGGGTAGTGGCGTAAAAGCCGGTGGACCTATGCGTTTGGTTTTTGATGCTATGGGCATTCATAATATCTCCGCCAAAGTGCACGGATCTACTAACCCATATAATATCGTACGTGCAACATTAGATGGTTTGTCTAAGTTGCATACTCCTGCTGATATCGCAGCCAAACGTGGCTTGACAGTGGAAGACATTTTGGGAGTTAACCATGGCTGAACAAAAAAAGATTAGGGTTACATTGGTTAAAAGCCTGATTGGTACAATTGAATCTCATCGTGCATGTGCACGCGGTTTAGGTTTGCGTTGCCGCGAGCATACGGTAGAGGTTTTAGATACCCCCGAAAACCGTGGTATGATTAATAAAATCAGCTACTTGTTGAAAGTGGAGTCTTGATATGTTTTTGAATACAATTCAACCTGCTGTTGGTGCTACGCATGCTGGTCGTCGTGTTGGACGCGGTATTGGTAGTGGTCTTGGCAAAACAGGTGGTCGTGGTCATAAAGGTCAAAAGAGCCGGTCTGGTGGGTTTCATAAGGTGGGTTTCGAGGGTGGTCAAATGCCCTTGCAACGACGTCTCCCTAAAAGAGGTTTTAAATCTTTAACAGCATCAGCTAATGCACAGCTTCGTTTAAGTGAACTGGAATCAATTGCTGTTAATGAGATTGATATTTTGGTCTTAAAGCAAGCAGGTCTGATTGCATCTACAGTCTCTAATGTTAAAGTTATTGCTTCTGGTGAAATTTCTAAGGCAGTTGCTTTGAAGGGTATTAAAGCTACCAAAGGTGCGAGAGCTGCTATCGAGGCTGTTGGTGGTAAGATTGAAATGTAAGGTTTAATATTGTGGCTAATCAACAAACGTCATCAGGTTTATCCAAGTTTGGAGATCTTAAGAAACGTCTTTTGTTTCTATTTGGAGCATTGATTGTTTTTCGAATTGGTGCCCATATACCCGTACCTGGAGTTGATGCTGTTGCTTTAGCTAAATTATACGAAAGCGCTGGAAACGGCATCCTGGGAATGTTGAATATGTTTTCCGGTGGGTCGTTAGAGCGCTTTAGTATATTTGCAATAGGAATCATGCCATATATTTCAGCTTCTATTATTGTGCAGTTCGCTTCTGAAATTTTGCCATCATTGAAGGCTTTAAAAAAAGAAGGGGAGGCTGGTAGAAAGGTAATTACGAAATATACTAGGTATGGTACTGTTTTGTTAGCAATTCTTCAAAGTCTAGGTGTTGCATCTTTCGTATTTCAGCAAGGAGTTGTTGTAACAAGTTCATTTGAGTTTCATGTTTCCACGGTAGTTTCTTTGGTAACGGGAACCATGTTTCTTATGTGGCTTGGGGAGCAAATTACTGAAAGGGGTATCGGGAACGGTATTTCTTTAATCATTACGGCAGGTATTGCTTCAGGTATTCCTTCGGGTATTGCAAAGCTGGTTACACTGACGAACCAAGGTTCTATGAGTATACTTACGGCGTTGCTTGTTGTATTTGGTGCCTTATTATTAATTTATTTGGTTGTATACTTTGAAAGTGCACAGCGGAAGATTCCTATTCATTATGCAAAACGCCAGTTTAATGGCGGGGTGGGTAGTCAAAATACGCATATGCCTTTCAAGTTGAATATGGCTGGTGTTATTCCCCCAATTTTTGCTTCCAGTATTATTCTATTTCCATCTACTCTTTTAGGTTGGTTTGGTTCGGCTGATACAAATAGTGTTTTGCACAAAATAGCTGGATTGTTACAACACGGTCAATTGCTGTATATGGCTTTATTTGCAGCGACAGTTATTTTCTTTTGTTATTTTTATACGGCTTTGTTTTTTAGCCCTAAAGAAATGGCAGAGAATTTAAAAAAGAGTGGTGCTTTTGTTCCTGGGATTAGACCTGGTGAGCAGACTTCTAGGTATTTAGAAAAAGTTGTATTACGTTTGACATTGTTTGGAGCTCTTTATATTACAACTATTTGTTTAATTCCAGAGTTCTTAACTACGGTTTTAAATGTACCTTTTTATTTGGGTGGCACGTCTTTGTTGATTCTAGTTGTTGTAACGATGGATTTTAGTACACAAATAAATTCGTATAGGCTTACTCAACAGTATGATAAGTTAATGACTCGTTCAGAAATGAAATCATTTTCTCGGAAATAGAATTATGGCGAAAGAAGATACTATCCAAATGCAAGGTGAAATTCTTGAAACTTTACCTAATGCAACATTTAAAGTAAAACTTGAGAATGACCATATTGTATTGGGTCATATTTCTGGGAAGATGCGGATGCATTACATTCGTATTTCTCCGGGAGATAAGGTCACAGTAGAGCTGACACCTTATGATTTAACTAGGGCTCGAATTGTTTTCAGAGCAAGATAAACCAATAAAAGGAAAATAAAATGCGTGTACAACCATCTGTTAAGAAAATTTGCCGAAATTGCAAGATTATTCGTCGAAATCGTGTAGTTCGTGTAATTTGTACTGATCCCCGTCACAAACAGCGTCAAGGTTAATGGAATATTTCTTTTAATGTGATTCTGTGATATAGTGACGCACTTTGCCCTAAAAAGGAAAAAATATGGCTCGTATTGCAGGGGTAAATATCCCTAATAACGCACACATCGTAATTGGTCTTCAGGCTATTTACGGTATTGGTGCTACTCGTGCTAAATTGATTTGTGAGGCTGCAAATATTGCGCCTGATACTAAAGCAAAAGATTTGGACGAGACTCAATTAGATGCTTTGCGTGATCAAGTTGCCAAGTATGAAGTAGAAGGTGATTTGCGTCGTGAAGTAACTATGAGTATCAAGCGATTAATGGACATGGGCTGCTATCGTGGCTTCCGTCATCGTCGCGGCTTACCATGCCGCGGTCAACGCACTCGTACAAATGCGCGTACCCGCAAAGGTCCGCGCAAAGCGATTGCTGGTAAGAAATAAATTTTAAGGAATTTTATTAATGGCTAAAGCAAACACAGCTTCACGTGTACGTAAAAAAGTACGTAAAACCGTGAGTGAGGGTATTGTGCACGTTCATGCATCTTTCAACAATACCATCATTACAATCACTGACCGTCAAGGCAATGCGTTGTCTTGGGCTACCTCTGGCGGCGCTGGTTTTAAAGGTTCTCGTAAAAGTACACCATTTGCAGCACAAGTTGCAGCAGAAGCAGCTGGTAAAGTTGCCCAAGAGTATGGCGTTAAAAATTTAGAGGTTCGTATTAAAGGTCCAGGTCCTGGTCGCGAATCCTCTGTACGTGCTTTGAATGCTCTTGGTTTCAAGATTACCAGCATTACTGACGTTACCCCGTTGCCTCATAACGGTTGCCGTCCGCCTAAAAAACGTCGTATTTAATATTGGAGTGATTTGAAACATGGCACGTTATATTGGCCCTAAATGTAAGTTGGCACGTCGCGAAGGTACGGATTTGTTTTTGAAGAGTGCGCGCCGCTCTTTGGATTCTAAATGTAAAATTGATTCCGCTCCCGGTCAGCATGGTGCAAAAAAACCGCGTCTGTCAGATTATGGTTTGCAGTTGCGTGAAAAACAAAAAATCCGCCGTATTTATGGCGTATTAGAACGTCAGTTCCGTCGTTATTTCGCAGAAGCTGATCGTCGTAAAGGTTCTACTGGCGAGTTGCTGTTGCAATTGCTGGAATCTCGTTTGGATAATGTCGTTTATCGTATGGGTTTCGGTTCTACCCGAGCTGAAGCAAGACAGCTTGTTTCTCATAAGGCGATAGCTGTAAATGGACAAGTTGTTAATATTCCTTCTTTCCAAGTGAAAGCTGGTGATGTTGTCTCAGTTCGTGAAAAAGCCAAAAAACAGGTACGTATTCAAGAAGCATTGGGTTTGGCAACTCAAATCGGCTTGCCGGGTTGGGTTTCTGTAGATGCAGATAAACTTGAGGGTGTGTTCAAAAACATGCCAGATCGCTCAGAATTGACCGGTGATATTAATGAACAGCTGGTGGTAGAGTTCTACTCTAAATAATGCTAGCTCAGTGAGGGACAGTTAAATGCAGAATAGCACAACCGAATTTTTGAAACCTCGTCAAATTGATGTAAATACTTTTTCTGCAACTCGTGCAAAAGTATCTATGCAGCCATTTGAACGTGGTTTCGGTCATACCTTAGGTAATGCTTTGCGCCGTATCTTACTGTCATCCATGAATGGTTTTGCTCCTACTGAAGTGGCTATTGCCGGTGTATTACATGAATATTCTACTGTTGATGGTGTTCAGGAAGATGTTGTTGACATCTTGCTGAATATTAAAGGTATTGTATTTAAGCTCCATGGTCGTAGCCAAGTTCAACTTGTGTTGAAGAAATCAGGTTCGGGTGTCGTATCTGCCGGTGATATTGAGTTGCCGCATGATGTAGAAATTCTGAATCCTGGTCATGTCATTTGTCATTTGGCTGATAACGGTCAAATTGAGATGGAAATTAAAGTAGAGCAAGGTCGTGGTTATCAATCTGTTTCAGGTCGTCAGGTAGTTCGTGATGAGAACCGTCAGATTGGTGCAATCCAGTTGGATGCGAGCTTTTCGCCCATCAGTCGTGTTAGCTTTGAGGTTGAGCCTGCGCGTGTAGAGCAGAGGACGGATCTTGACAAGTTGGTTTTGGATATTGAAACCGACGGTTCTATCGATCCTGAGGAGGCTGTACGTAGTGCGGCGCGTATCTTGATTGATCAGATGTCTATTTTTGCTAATTTACAGGGTACGCCTGTGGAGGAGGTTGAAGAAAAAGCACCTCCTATCGACCCCGTTCTTTTGCGCCCGGTAGATGATTTGGAATTAACGGTACGCTCGGCTAATTGCCTGAAGGCTGAAGATATTTATTACATCGGTGATTTGATTCAACGCACTGAAACCGAGCTTCTTAAAACTCCGAACTTGGGACGCAAGTCTCTGAATGAGATTAAAGAGGTATTGGCATCTAAAGGTTTGACACTGGGTTCTAAGTTGGAAGCATGGCCACCTGTAGGCTTGGAAAAGCCTTAATGAAGAATTAAAGGATAATTGATATGCGTCATCGTAATGGCAATCGCAAATTAAACCGTACCAGCAGTCATCGTGCTGCAATGCTGCGTAATATGGCGAATTCATTATTGACTCACGAAACTATTGTAACAACTCTGCCTAAGGCCAAGGAATTGCGCCGTGTAGTAGAGCCGTTGATTACATTGGGTAAAAAACCGTCATTGGCAAACCGCCGTTTGGCATTTGACCGTACTCGCGACCGTGATGTTGTGGTAAAACTGTTTGGCGATTTGGGTCCTCGTTTTACTGCTCGTAACGGTGGTTATGTTCGAGTGTTGAAATACGGATTCCGTAAAGGTGATAATGCACCTCTGGCACTGGTTGAATTGGTTGACAAACCGGCTGCTGAGTAATTTTAGTCGTATAACGCCATCTGCCGAAAAGCAGGTGGCGTTATTTTTGCAATATCTGATAGGTAATAGGGTATTGGCTATTATGTTTAAAATATTAATTGAATAGCTAGGGTTTGCGCGGTAAACTTACATCATTAAAAAATTCTATGATGGTCTATATGATGAATGCCTTCGATATAAAGTCGACAAAGATGGACGTATTGTCTATATCTTTGCATACATCAGACTTGTTTGATTTGGAAGATGTGTTGGTCAAATTGGGCAAGAAGTTTCAAGAGTCTGGTGTTGTTCCATTTGTTCTGGATGTTCAAGAGTTTGATTATCCCGAGTCTTTGGATCTTGCTGCATTGGTTTCGTTGTTTTCAAGGCATGGTATGCAAATTTTGGGTCTGAAGCATTCTAATGAACGTTGGGCTGCTGTGGCTATGAAGAATCATTTGCTGTTTTGTCTGACTCATTCGGAAAATGTTAAAGAACCGGGTCAGGTTGAAGTGCGGAAAACGGAGGATGGTCAGAAAGCAAGGAAAACAGTATTGATTACATCCCCTGTCCGTACCGGTCAGCAGGTTTATGCCGAAGATGGCGATTTGATTGTTACGGGGGCGGTCAGCCAGGGGGCGGAATTGATTGCGGATGGCAATATACATATTTATGCGCCGATGAGGGGGCGTGCTTTGGCCGGCGCCAAGGGTGATACTTCCGCCCGCATATTTATCCACTCCATGCAGGCAGAACTGGTTTCTGTGGCGGGTATTTACCGTAATTTTGAACAGGATTTGCCGGATCATCTGCACAAGCAGCCGGTACAGATATTGTTGCAGGATAACCGATTGGTTATCAGTGCAATTGGCTCAGAGTAATTGTTTGATATTTTAAAAGGAAATATTGTGGCAAAAATTATTGTAGTAACTTCAGGTAAGGGCGGTGTCGGTAAAACGACTACCAGTGCCAGTATTGCGACAGGTTTGGCATTACGCGGATATAAAACGGCGGTAATTGATTTTGATGTGGGTTTGCGCAATCTCGACCTCATTATGGGTTGCGAGCGTCGTGTCGTTTATGACCTGATCAATGTCATTCAGGGTGAGGCGACACTCAACCAGGCTTTGATTAAAGATAAAAATTGTGAAAACCTGTTTATTTTGCCGGCTTCCCAGACTCGGGATAAAGACGCTTTGACACGCGAGGGCGTAGAAAAAGTGATGCAGGAGCTGTCCGGCAAGAAAATGGGCTTTGAGTATATTATTTGCGACTCTCCCGCCGGTATTGAGCAGGGTGCATTGATGGCGTTGTATTTTGCTGATGAAGCCATTGTAACGACCAATCCCGAGGTTTCCAGTGTGCGTGACTCCGACAGGATTTTGGGAATTTTGCAAAGCAAATCCCGTAAGGCAGAGCAAGGCGGTTCGGTTAAAGAACATCTGTTGATTACGCGTTATTCTCCCGAACGTGTGGCAAAAGGCGAAATGCTGTCTGTACAGGATATTTGCGATATTCTGCGTATTCCTTTGTTGGGTGTGATTCCCGAATCCCAAAACGTCTTGCAGGCATCCAATTCCGGAGAACCGGTCATCCATCAGGACAGCGTAGCGGCTTCCGAGGCATATAAGGACGTTATTGCCCGTCTTTTGGGCGAGAACCGTGAAATGCGTTTCTTGGAAGCTGAGAAAAAAAGCTTCTTCAAACGTCTGTTCGGAGGATAAGGTATGTCATTGATCGAACTTTTATTCGGCAGAAAGCAGAAAACGGCAACCGTTGCCCGCGACCGCCTTCAAATCATCATTGCCCAAGAGCGCGCCCAAGAAGGTCAGGCTCCGGATTACCTGCCGACTTTACGTAAAGAGTTGATGGAAGTCCTGTCCAAATATGTGAATGTTTCATTAGACAATATCCGTATTTCCCAAGAAAAGCAGGATGGTATGGATGTGCTTGAGTTGAACATTACTTTGCCGGAACAGAAAAAGGTATAGGACATGACCTTAACCGAATTGCGGTACATCGTCGCAGTCGCCCAAGAACGTCATTTCGGCCGGGCGGCGCGGCGTTGTTTTGTCAGCCAGCCCACTTTGTCTATTGCCATTAAGAAATTGGAAGAAGAGCTTGCCGTCTCTTTGTTTGACCGGAGCAGCAACGATATTATTACGACCGAGGCGGGGGAACGTATCGTCGCACAGGCGCGTAAGGTGTTGGAAGAGGCGGAGCTTATCAGGCATTTGGCAAATGAAGAACAAAACGAGCTGGAGGGTGCGTTCAAACTCGGGCTGATTTTTACGGTTGCGCCGTACCTGCTGCCGAAACTGATTGTCTCGTTGCGCCGTACTGCACCGAAAATGCCTTTGATGTTGGAAGAGAATTACACGCATACTTTGACCGAGTCGCTCAAACGCGGGGACGTTGACGCGATTATCGTTGCCGAACCGTTTCAAGAGCCGGGCATTGTTACCGAACCCTTGTATGACGAACCGTTTTTCGTGATTGTCCCGAAAGGGCATTCATTTGAGGAACTGGATGCCGTTTCGCCCCGGATGCTGGGTGAGGAGCAGGTTTTGCTGCTGACGGAAGGCAACTGTATGCGGGATCAGGTACTCTCAAGCTGTTCCGAATTGGCGGCGAAACAGCGCATACAGGGGCTGACCAATACATTGCAGGGCAGCTCGATCAATACAATCCGCCATATGGTTGCCAGCGGTTTGGCAATCAGCGTGTTGCCGGCAACCGCACTGACCGAGAATGATCATATGCTGTTCAGCATTATTCCGTTTGAAGGTACGCCGCCAAGCCGGCGGGTCGTATTGGCGTACCGCCGCAATTTTGTCCGTCCGAAGGCGTTGTCGGCGATGAAGGCGGCGATTATGCAGTCGCAGCTTCACGGGGTAAGTTTTATCCACGACTAGGCGCAGGCAATGCCGTCTGAAACGGGTTTCAGACGGCATTTGTTATCTAGTCATCAATCAGACAAACTTATCTGATCTACAAGTGTTTTTTACTTCACTTTCGTACATACATCACGGGAAGTTCCGTCTTCAGACACCAATTTTCCTGTTTTATCCACTTGATATACTTCATCTTTACCGGGTTTGTCCATCTGCGCGACCAATCCGGTGTACATCATGCTTTCCAAAAGTCGTCCATCCTCCGACTTTTCCAACCACGCCAGCGTTTCGGGGCTGTGCTGTCGTGAAACTTCGCTATATTTGATTTGGCTTTCCGTCAAGGCATTGTTTTCAAAACGCCATTTCCCTGAGCCGACAACACGGTATGCCAAGATATTGCCGTCATCATCAATTTTGAGTATAGCATCGCCACGGAAACTGCCGTCCTGAAGATATTCGACTTTTGCATCACCGTGAATGTTTTCATCAGTGCCGATACAATGCCATGTACCGACAATCGGAGAAGCTAAGGCGGTTGTTGCGGATAAAAGTACCGGCAAAATAAAGAGTTTCATCGTATTTCCTTTGACGTTCAAGAGATGTAAATCACGAGACCTGCAATCAGTGCCAGCTGGACACCCAACTTTATCAGTGCGGTACGGCTGACGAAGTAGATAAACCAAGTGCCGGTCAGAATCAACAGTAGAATAATCAGCCACGGCCGCCATTTGTTGAGGTGGACGGCTTCGGTAAAGCAGGTATGAATATGAAGTACGATGATGGCTACGACGAACAATATAAGCACGATAAAGTCCATCATTTGATTTCCTTTTGATGAGGCTGTCTGAAAACACTGGTTTCAGGTTTCCAGACAGCCTTGTCCATTCAACCAAAATCAGTCTTTCAACTTCGCCAACTGAGTTTGCACTTTCGCCATTTTGTCTTCCAATTCCGCCAAATCGGCTTTGTCTTTTTCCACCAGATGCGCGGGGGCTTTTTCGGTGTAGCCGGGTTTGGAGAGTTTGGCGTTGAGTTTGTCCAAGGCTTTTTGCAGCTTCTCGGCTTCTTTGCTCAAACGGGCGGTTTCGGCGGCTTTGTCGATTTCGACTTTCAGCATCAGGCGTGCGCCGTTGCAGACGGCGACGGGCGCGTCTTCGCTTTCGGGCAGGGCGGCGACTTGCTGTGCTTCGGTCAGGCGGGTCATCATCGGCAGGTATTTGAGGTAGTCCGCCAAGTCGTCCGCGCTTTCGACAAACAGCGGGGCTTTGACATTAGGCTGGATGCCCATTTCGCCGCGCAGGTTGCGGACGGCGCCGATCAAATCCTGCAACACGGTCATTTGCCCGAATGCCGTCTGAACAATCTCGTCACCGTCGGCTTCGGGGAAGCGGGCGAGCATAATGCTGTCGGCGGTTTTCGCGTCGCACATAGGGGCAACGGTTTGCCACAGTTCTTCGGTGATGAACGGGATAATCGGGTGCAGCAGGCGCAGGGCGGCTTCGAGTACGCGCAACAAGGTATGGCGTGTGGCGCGCTGGCGGCTGGCGCAGCCGGTTTGAAGCTGCACTTTGGCGAGTTCCAAATACCAGTCGCAATAGTCGTTCCATACGAAGCTGTACAGGGTTTCCGCCGCCAAATCAAAGCGGTAGGTTTCGTAGGCTTGCATAACCTGTTCGATGGTCTGATTCAGACGGCCTACAATCCACATATCGGGGAAGGAATAGCCGCGCGGTTCGGCGGCGGTTGCGCCGTAGCCGCAGTCTTGGTTTTCGGTGTTCATCAAGACGAAGTTGGTGGCGTTCCAGATTTTGTTGCAGAAGTTGCGGTAGCCTTCGGCGCGTTTGAAGTCGAAGTTGACCGAACGCCCCAAGCTGGCGTAGCTTGCCATGGTGAAGCGCAATGCGTCCGCACCCATGCTGGGGATGCCTTCGGGGAAGAGTTTTTTCGTGGCTTCTTCCACTTTCGGCGCGGTTTCGGGTTTGCGCAGACCGGTCGTGCGTTTCACCAGCAGTTTTTCCAAGTCGATGCCGTCAATCAAATCGACGGGGTCGATGACGTTGCCTTCGGATTTGGACATTTTTTTGCCTTCATGGTCGCGCACGATGCCGTGGATGTACACGTCTTTAAACGGTACTTTGCCGGTGAAGTGTGTGGTCATCATAATCATGCGCGCCACCCAGAAGAAGATGATTTCGTAGCCGGTGACCAAGACGTTGGACGGCAGGAAGGCTTTGAGTTCGTCGGTTTCAGACGGCCAGCCGAGTGTGGAGAACGGCACAAGTGCGGAGGAGAACCATGTATCCAATACGTCTTCTTCGCGGGTCAAACCTGTTTTGCCGGCTTGTTTTTCAGCTTCTTCCTGATTGCGGGCAACGTACACATTGCCTGCTTCGTCGTACCACGCAGGGATTTGATGACCCCACCACAGTTGGCGCGAAATACACCAGTCTTGGATGTTGTTCATCCATTGGTTGTAGGTATTGACCCAGTTTTCAGGGATAAAGCGCACTGCGCCGCTGTCGACGGCTTTTTTGGCTTTGTCGGCGAGGCTCAAGCCTTTGAATTCGCTGTCAGGCTCGCCGCCGTTCGGCGTGGCGGACATGGCGACAAACCATTGGCTGGTCAGCATCGGCTCAATCACTGAGCCTGTTCGGTCGCCTTTCGGCGTCATCAGCGTGTGCGCTTTGATTTCGACCAACAAGCCTTGTTCCTGTAAATCGGCAACCATTTGTTTGCGAGCGGTAAAACGATCCAAACCCGCGTATTTTTCAGGCAGGGCAAAACCTTGTTGCGCTTCGCCTTTGAAGTTGAACACTTCGGCGTTTGCCAGCACTTTGGCTTCCAAGTCGAACACATTAACCAAGCGCGTGTCGTGGCGTTTGCCGACTTCGTAGTCGTTGAAGTCGTGTGCAGGCGTGATTTTTACGCAGCCTGTGCCGAAGTCTTTTTCAACGTATTCGTCGGCAATTACGGGGATAGTGCGGCCGGTCAGCGGCAGGATTAATTCCTTACCGATTAAGTGGGTGTAACGTTCGTCTTCGGGATTGACGGCAACGGCCACGTCGCCTAGCAGCGTCTCAGGACGGGTGGTGGCGACGATAACGGCTTCGGCAGGATTGTCCGCCAGCGGATAGCGGATGTGCCACATAGAGCCTTGTTCTTCCACGCTTTCCACTTCCAAATCAGACACCGCCGTGCCAAGCACGGGATCCCAGTTCACCAAGCGTTTGCCGCGGTAAATCAAGCCCTGCTCAAACAGGCGCACGAACACTTCGGTCACGGTTTCGGCGCGCACGTCGTCCATCGTGAAATACTCGCGCGTCCAGTCGGCAGAGCAGCCCACGCGGCGCATCTGCTGCGTAATCGTGCCGCCGGAAACTTCTTTCCATTCCCACACTTTTTCCAAGAATTTTTCGCGGCCCAAGTCATGACGGGACACGTTTTGCGCGGCAAGCTGACGCTCGACCACGATTTGCGTGGCGATGCCCGCGTGGTCGGTGCCCGGAATCCAGGCGGTGTTGTAGCCTTTCATGCGGTAGTAGCGGGTCAGACCGTCCATAATGGTTTGGTTGAAGGCATGACCCATGTGCAGCGTGCCGGTTACGTTGGGCGGCGGCAGTTGGATGGAAAAAGACGGTTTGGTCAAATCCATATCGGGCTGGAAATAGCCTTGGCTTTCCCAGTTTTGATAGTGTTTGGATTCGATTTCGGCGGGGGAGTATTTGTCTAACATATGAAGCCCTGAGAAATAAGATGATTTGATGGTTTGGATTATAGCGCAAATGCCGTCTGAAACGCTTTTGGAGGTTTCAGACGGCATCAAAAGGGTACGGTCAGCGGATGATGCCGCGCGCCGATTGTGCGAAAAAGTCTCGGAATATGGCAAGCTCGGCTTGGGTTTCGGCACGGCGGAGGATGTCTGCCTTGGCTTCTTCAAACGGAATACCGCGATGGTAGAGGGTTTTGTACACGTCCTTGACGGCGGAAATCTGTTCTGCTGTAAAACCGTTGCGGCGCATGCCTTCGCTGTTGAGCCCCGCCGGTTCGGCGCGGTAGCCCGATGCCATAAAGTAGGGCGGCACGTCTTTGTGTACGCCTGCGGCGAAGGCGGTCATGGCGTAGTCGCCGATGCGGCAGAATTGGAAGACCAGCGTGTAGCCGCCTAAAACGACGTAGTCGCCGACGGTAACGTGTCCGGCAAGCGAGGCGTTGTTGGCGAAAATGGTGTGGTTGCCGACCACGCAGTCGTGCGCGAGGTGGCAGTACGCCATAATCCAGTTGTCGTCGCCGATACGGGTTTCGCCGATGCCGGTTACCGTGCCTAAATTAAAGGTGGTGAATTCGCGGATGGTGTTGCCGTTGCCGATAATCAGCTTGGTCGGCTCGTCGCGGTATTTTTTGTCCTGCGGAATTTCGCCGAGGCTGACAAATTGGAAAATGCGGTTGTTTTCGCCGATGGTGGTGTGGCCGTTGATGACGGCGTGCGGGCCGATTTCGGTATTCGCGCCGATTTGGACGTTGGGGCCGATAACGGTGTACGCGCCGACTTTGACGCTGGAGTCGAGTTCGGCTTTGGGGTCGATGACGGCGGTCGGGTGGATGAGGGGCATATTTTGTTCCTTCGGATGGGTATGCCGTCTGAAGGCCTGTGAGGATGTTCAGACGGCATCATGTGCATCAAACCACGCGTTTGGCGCACATAATCACGGCTTCGACGGCGACTTGCCCGTCCACTTTGGCAACGGCGTTGAATTTGCCGATGCCGCGCCGACTGGTCAGCAGCTCGACTTCAAAGACGAGTTGGTCGCCGGGGATGACTTGGCGTTTGAAACGGGCTTCGTCTATACCGGCGAAGAAGAAGAATTCGTTTTCCTTGCGCCCGCCTTCGCTCAAAATCGCCAACGTGCCGCACGCCTGCGCCATCGCTTCGATGATGAGTACGCCGGGCATCACGGGCAGGTCGGGGAAGTGGCCTTGGAACTGCGGCTCGTTTATGCTGACGTTTTTAATCGCGGTCAGGGTTTTCATCGGCTCGAAGGCGGTAATGCGGTCGAGCTGGAGAAACGGATAGCGGTGGGGGATGAGTTTTTGGATGTCTTTGGCTTCGATGGGGAGTTGAACGTCCATGTTTTTGTGTTCCTTGGAAAAATCGGTTTGGATTTATTGCGTGTCTTTGCCGTCTGAAAGCTGCTGTTCCAGCGTTTTGAGGCGTTTGTTCATTTCGCTTAAGCGGTGGATGTAAACGGCGTTGCGCGCCCATTCTTTATGGGTGGACATCGGGAAGATGCCGGCAAGGTGTTTGCCGCTTTCGGTAATGCTGTGGGTGACGGACGTGCCGCCGCCGATGGTGGTTTTGTCGGCGATTTCGATGTGTCCGACCGTACCGACGCCGCCGCCGATGATGCAGTAGCTGCCTATGGTTACGCTGCCTGAGATGCCGGTTTTGGCGGCGATGACGGTGTGCGAACCGATTTTGCAGTTGTGTCCGATTTGGACTTGGTTGTCGATTTTGGTGCCGTTGCCGACGGTGGTGTCGCTCATCGCACCGCGGTCGATGTTGGTGTTCGAGCCGATTTCTACGTCGTCGCCCAGTGTTACCGCGCCGGTTTGCGGGATTTTGAACCACGAATCGCCGGCGAAGGCGAGTCCGAAACCGTCCGCGCCGATGACTGCGCCGCTGTGGATTTCGACGCGTCTGCCCAGTGTACAGCCGTAATAAACGACGGCGTTGGGGTGCATGACGACTTCGTCGCCCAGTTTGCAATCGTGTTGGACGACGGCGTTTGCCAAGATGCGGCAGCCTTCGCCGAGTACGGTGTTCGCGCCGATGTAGGCGTTCGCGCCGATTTCGCAGCTTGCGGGAACGGTGGCACTCGGTTCGACGACGGCGGTCGGATGGATGCCGCCGCGCGCTTTGACGACGGGTGAAAACAGACGGGCGACTTTGGCGAAATAGAGATAGGGATCGTCGGCGACAATCAGGTTGCGCCCTTCAAATCCGTCTGCTGCTTTGGCGGAAACGATGACCGCGCCCGCGCTGCTGTCGTGGACTTCGGCTTTGTATTTCGGGTTGGCGAGGAAGCTGATGTGTTCCGCCTGCGCGTCTGCGAGCGGGCGCACGGCGGTAACGGAAATGTCCTCGCCGCGCCATTCGCCGCCGAGCTGCGCGGTGATTTGGGACAGGGTGTAGGTGGCCGGAATCATGGTTTTCCTGTTCGGTATGCCGTCTGAAAGGGTCAGCGGGCGTTCATTTCTTTAATGACGCTGTCGGTAACGTCGTATTGGGTGTTGACGTAAATCACGTCCTGCAAAATGACATCGTAACCTTCCTGTTTGGCGATTTTGACGATAACGCGGTTGGCGTTTTGCTGGAGGGAGGCAAACTCTTCGTTGCGGCGGAGGTTGTAGTCTTCTTCAAACTGCGCCTGTTTTTTGCGGAACGCTGCGACCAGCCCGCGCCATTTTTCTTCGGCTTGCGCCTTTTTTGCGTCTTTGAGTTTGCCTTCGGCAAGCTGCCTTTCCAAATCCAGGCCTTCGCGTTGCAGTTTTTGCAATTCGTCCTGGCGGGCGGAAAATTCGCCGTCCAGCGTTTTTTGGATGTCGCGCGCCTGCTTGGATTCGAGGTAGATGCGTTCGGTGTTGATAAAGCCGATTTTTTGGAAGGTGTCGGCGTGCGCGCCTGCGGTGCAGCACAAACCGATCAGGGCGGCGGCAAGCGCGCGGGTCAGACGGGTCATGGTAAAACTCCTTCGGATGTTGCCGCAAATGCCGTCTGAAGCCTTCAGACGGCATTTGCGGGATTAGAACGTCGTGCCGAGTTGGAATTGGAAGCGTTGGATTTCGTCTTCCGTTTTTTTCTTCAGCGGGTAGGCGTAGCTGAATTTCATCGGGCCCAAAGGCGAGAGCCAGGTAACCGCGCCGCCGGCGGAATAGCGCAATTCGTTGGCGAAGGTCGATTTGTGGATATTGCCGGGGCCGTAAACGTTTTGAACCCTGCCGCCGGTCGTGCCGGCAGCACCGGTGCCGGTACCGCCGGTTGCGGAACTGCTGTTGTCGTCGTAGGTTTTGCCGTCCCACACGCTGCCTGCGTCGGCAAACAGGCTCAGGCGGACGGTGCGCGCGTCTTTCGCGCCCGGCATCGGGAAGAGCAGCTCGGCGGAGACGTTGGCTTTTTTGTTGCCGCCGTAGCTGATTTTTTCGCCGTATTCGTCATACACTTTCGGGCCGAGCGTGCCGCTTTCGTAGCCGCGCACCGAGCCCAGTCCGCCGCCGTAGAAGTTTTCAAAGAAGGGGATTTCTTTGGTTTTGCCGTAGCCGCCGGCATAGCCGATTTCGCCGCCCAGCATCAGTGTGAAGGTTTTGCTTAAGGGGAAGAACCAGGTTTGGTTGTGGGTGGCGGAGTAGTATTGCAGTTTGCTGCCGGGCAGGGCGATTTCGGCGTTTACGCCCGTCAGGTAGCCGCGTGTCGGCCATAACGCGCTGTCGGTCTTGTTGCGCCCCCAGCCGACGGTGCCTTTGTACAGCCAACCTTTGAAGCTGCCGTCTGCGCCGTTGGTTTTGCCGTATTGTTTGATAAAGTCGGCATAGCGTTTGGGTGCTTTGTTGTAGGTGTTGACGGTCAGGTGTTCTGCCGCCAAACCGAAATTCACGCGGTCGTATTCGGTAACGGGGATACCCATCCTTACGCCGCCGCCGGCGGTGGTGGTTTTATATTGTTTCACGCCGGAGGACGATTTGCGCGGGTCGAAGGCTTTTCCGTAAATATCGTAGCCCAGGCTGACCCCGTCTGCCGTGAAGTACGGGTCGGTAAACGACAGCGAGCCGTTAAGCGTGGTTTTGCTCCTGGAGGCGCGCAGGGCGGCCGACTTGCCCGTACCGAACAGGTTGTCTTGCGATACGCCTGCGGACATGACCAACCCGGTATCTTGAACCCAACCCGCGCTCAAATCCAGGGAACCGGTGGAACGTTCGGTCAGGCTCATGTTCAAATCGACTTTGTCGGGCGTGTTGGCAAGCGGGACAGCATCAAACTGGACATTGTCGAAGTAGCCTAAAAGCTCGACGCGCTCTTTGGAGCGTTGCAGCTTGGAGGTGTCGTAAGGCGCGGATTCCATTTGGCGCAATTCGCGGCGGACGACTTCGTCGCGGGTTTTGTTGTTGCCGGTGATGTAGATTTCGTTGACGTAGATTTTCCGGCCCGGTTCGATGTGCAGGGCGAAATCGACGGTTTTGGTTTCGGCGTTCGGCAGCGGCTGTACGCTGATTTCGCTGTATGCGTAGCCTGCCGAGCCCATGCGGTTCTGAATCTCACCCAAAACGGCGGTCATCTGCTGGCGTTCGTACCATTTGCCGGGCTTCATGGTCAGCAGTTTTTCCAGTTCGGCTTTGGGGACTTCGTTGGTGTCGCCTTCGATGGAGACTTTGCCCCAACGGAAACGTTCGCCTTCGTGGACGGTGATTTTGATGGTCTGCTTGGTTTTGTCTTCGTTGGTTTGGATGTCGGTATCGAGGATGCGGAAATCGAAGTAGCCGTTGTTCTGGTAGAAGTCGGTTACTTTTTCCATGTCTTGGGCAAATTTCTGCTCGTTGAATTGGTTGCTTCGTGTCAGCCATGTCCAAATGCCGCCTTCGGTCAGCGACATCTGCCGCATCAGTTTGCGGTCGGAATAGACTTGGTTGCCTTCAAATTCGATGTCGGTGATTTTGGCGGATTTGCCCTCGTCAATCGTGATGTCGATGTCGACGCGGTTGCGGGCGAGTTTGGTTACTTTGGGCGTGATTTGGATATTGAGTTTGCCGCGCCCGAGGTATTCTTCTTTCAGACCGGCGACTGCCTGATTGAGTGTCGCCTGATTAAAGTATTGCGACTGCGCCAGCCCGAACGATTCGAGATTTTTCTTAATGGCGTCGTTTTGCAGCATTTTTGCGCCGGTGATGTTGAGCGAGCCGATGGTGGGGCGTTCGATGACGGTCAGCAGGAGCTGCCCGTCCGCAGTCTCGACGCGTACGTCGTCAAAGAAACCAGTGGCGTACAGGCTTTTGATGATGGCACTGCCGTGTGTGTCGTTGTAGGTGTCGCCGACTTTGACGGGCAGGTAGTTGAATACGGTACTCGGCTCGGTACGCTGCAAGCCTTCGACGCGGATGTCTTGGATGGTGAAGTCGGCAAGTGCCAAAGGCGATATGCCCAACATCATCAGTGCGGAAGCAATCTGTTTCAGTTTCATTGTCAGTTCCTTGTGGTACGGAATGCGGTTTCAGACGGCATTCCGAAACGTAAAATCTAACCGAGCAGCCGGGTAACGTCGTTGAAGAAGGCGACCGCCATCATCAGCATCATGAGGGCAAGCCCGAAGCGCAAACCGATGTTTTGGAGGCGTTCGCCCAAAGGTTTGCCGCGTATCCATTCGGCAGTATAAAACACGAGGTGGCCGCCGTCCAAAACGGGGACGGGCAGCAGGTTCAGCACGCCGAGGCTGATGCTGACCAACGCTAAAAATTCCAAATAACTTTGCAAGCCGAGTTCGGCGGACTGTCCGGCAATGTCGGCAATGGTCAGCGGCCCGGAAATATGGCTGACGGAGGCGTTGCCGCTGATTAGTTTGCCGAAAAATTTGAGGGTTGTCCACGAGTGGGAAACGGTTTTTTCCCAGCCCATGCCGAATGCGCGGACAACAGACGGACGGTAGTTGCGGCGGATTTGCGCGTCCCACGCCCTGTCCGGCTGCGGACGGAGGCCGACGCGCCCGATCAGGGTGTGGTCGGGCTGTTCGACAGTATCGGGGCGGATGTCGGCGGTATGGGTTTGTCCGGCGCGTTCGTAGGTTAAGGCAATTTTCCTGCCCGGGCTTTGGCGGGTAAGGTTTGCCCATTCTTGCCATGAGGTAATGGGTTTGCCGTCGGCGGCAGTCAGCTTGTCGCCTGTTTTTAAGCCTGCTTTGTCGGCGGGGCTGCCTTTTTCTACTCCGCCGATAACGGTAGTGATTTTAAATGGCATCAGGCCGATGTAGCCTTGGTTTTTCGCAATTTTACCTGCTTCTTCCGTGCCTGCGGCGTCGATGGTGCGGACGGTTTGCGCACCTGATGCCGTCTGAACGGCGACGGCGACTTTGCCTGCCTCAAGGTTGAGGGCGATTTCGGTTTGCGCACTGCCCCAGTCTTGGACGGAAACGCCGTTGACGGATTGTATTTTGTCGCCGCTTTGGAAGCCGGCGCGGGCGGCAATGGTGTCGGGTTCGACTGTGCCGACATAGGGGCGGATTTCGGTAACGCCGAAGGAAAAACTTAAGCCGTAAAGCAAAACCGCCAGTGCGAGGTTGGTCAGCGGGCCTGCGGCAACGATGGCGATGCGTTTGGCGGGGTGTTGTTTGTCAAAGGCGTAGGGTAAATCGGCTTCTGATACTTCGCCTTCGCGCGTGTCGACCATTTTGACGTAACCGCCCAACGGAATCGGGGCGAGGCACCATTCGGTGTCGCCGCGCTTTCGGGTGAAAAACGGTTTGCCGAAGCCGACGGAAAAACGCAACACTTTTACGCCGCATAATCTGGCAACGATGTAGTGTCCGAATTCGTGCAGGCTGACCAAAATCAGGATGGCGAAGATAAAAGCTAGAAGGGTGTGCAAATGGTTTTCCTTTGATAACAGTGTTCAGACGGCATCAGCGCAGTGTGCCGATAAATGCCCGCGCTTGTGCGCGTGTCCGGGCATCTTGCGCCAAGAGCCCCCCTATATCGCCTATGCCGTCTGAAAAGTCTTGTGCGAGACAATGGGCGACGGTTTTGGCAATGTCGGTAAACTTAATCTGTCCGTCCAAAAAGGCGGCGACGGCGGCTTCGTTGGCGGCGTTCAATACGCAGGGCGCGGCTCCGCCTGCGTTCATGGCTTCATAGGCGAGCTTTAGGCAGGGGAAGCGGTCAAAGTCGGGCTTTTGGAAGGTCAGCGCGGACAATGCGTCGAAATCAAGGTCGCCGACACCCGAATCGATGCGCTCGGGCAGGCCCAAACAATAGGCGATGGGCGTACGCATATCGGGATTGCCCAGTTGCGCCAACACGGAGCCGTCGCGGTAGCGCACCATGCTGTGTATCACGGATTGCGGATGGATGACGACTTCGAGCTTGTCAGGCGGGCAGTTGAACAGCCAATGCGCTTCAATCAGCTCCAAACCTTTGTTCATCATGGTGGCGGAATCAACGGAGATTTTGCGCCCCATGTTCCAATTGGGGTGTTTGACCGCTTGGGCGGGCGTAATGCTGTCGAACGTGCCTAAATCGGTCGTTAAAAACGGACCGCCGGAAGCGGTCAGGATAATCGAACGGATGCCGTGTTCGTTCAGACGGCCTGTGTAATCGCGCGGCAAAACTTGGAAAATGGCGTTGTGTTCGCTGTCGACGGGCAACACTGCCGCGCCGTTTGCACGGGCGGTTTCCATAAATAACGCGCCGGAAACCACCAACGTCTCTTTGTTCGCCAGATAAATGGTTTTGCCTTTTTGCGCCGCTGCGAGCGCGGAAGGCAGCCCCGCCGCCCCGACGATGGCGCACATGACACCGCTGACTTCGTCAGCAGACGCAACGTCAACCAATGCCTGTGCGCCGTGTAAAACCTGAGTCGCCGTGCCGTCACGTTTCAACAGGGCTTCAAGCCGGGCGGCGTGTTCGGCATCGGCAACGACGGCATATTCGGGGCGGAACGTTTGACATTGAGCCGCCAGTTTTTCGACCTGCTTATGCCCTGCCAGCGCGAATACGCGGAATTTTTCGGGGTGGCGGGAGACAACGTCCAGCGTGCTTTCGCCTATGCTGCCGGTACTGCCTAATATGGTCAGGACTTGTGGTGTCATAATGAGGATAACTTTATACCGGATGCCGTCTGAAGCGTTTTCAGACGGCATAGAATCAATTTAAAACCGACATCATCGCCGCATAGACGCTGATGACGGCAATCAGGCTGTCGGTGCGGTCGAACACGCCGCCGTGTCCGGGCAGCAGCTTGCTGCTGTCTTTGATGCCCGCCGTGCGCTTGAGCCAGCTTTCCAAAAGGTCGCCGCATACGCTGACAACGGTCAACACCAAACCGATTAACACGGTATCGAACCAGCCTGTATCGAATGCCAGCCAGCTGGCACTTCGTACGGCAGTCATGTACACGGCCACGCAAACCGCGCCGCCGATTGCGCCTTCCCAGCTTTTGCCGGGGCTGATTGCCGGTGCGATTTTGTGTTTACCGAACGCCTTGCCGCTGAAATACGCGCAAACGTCGGCAACCCAGACCAAACCCATCACGGCGAGCAGCGGCAGGGCATCATCGGGATGCGGGCGCAGGGATACGAGCGCGAACCAAAATGGCATGACCAGAAGCCAACCGACGGCATAAACCTGCCAACCGCCGTTGAGCCTCCATTTGAATCTCAACCATAAAGGCATGATGGCGAGCCAAAATGCCAAAACAACATACCAAACCAAATTAGGCAGCATCCAACCGCCCGCATAGGCAACCACGCCGAAAACCAAGGTTGCGGCGAGGTAATGGTTGGTTTTGATTTTGCACAAACCGCCCATACGGGCATATTCCCACAAGGCAATCAGGGCAATCAGTCCGCAAAATGCAGCCCACAACCATTGCGGCGCGTAAAACAGCATACCCAGCATCAGCGGCAGCAGCCACATAGCGGTCATCACCCGTTGTTTCAGCATATTCAGTTCCTTTGCTGTTCGATAGGCAGTTGCTCGGAGGTGCGTCCGAACCGCCGTTCGCGTTTTTGGAACGAAGCGACGGCATCGTCCAAAGCCTTGCCGTCAAAATCTGGCCACAAAATATCGGTGAAATACAGTTCTGCATACGCCATCTGCCAGAGCAGGAAATTGCTGATGCGCGTTTCGCCGCCGGTGCGGATGAACAAATCCGGCTCGGGCGCATCGCCCAGCATCAGGTATTTTGCCAGCGTGTCTTCCGTAATCTCGGATACGCCTTCGGCAATCAGTTTGTTTGCCGCCTGCAAAATGTCCCAACGTCCGCCGTAATCGGCGGCAATGCTCAGGGTCAGGCCGGTATTGTTTGCCGTCAAGGCTTCCGCCTCTTCGATGCCCTTCAGGATTTGACGGCTGAAGCGTTCGCGGCTGCCCAGTATTTTCAGGCGCATATTGTTTTCGTGCAGACGGCGTACCTGTTTTTGCAAAGCCTGTAAAAACAGCCCCATCAGGAATGAAACTTCGTCTTCGGGGCGGCGCCAGTTTTCGGTTGAAAAGGCAAACACGGTCAGATATTGCACACCCAGTTTGGCGCAATGCTTCACCATATTTTCCAATGCGTCCAAACCGCGTTTGTGTCCCATTATGCGTGGGAGGAAACGTTTTTTTGCCCAACGGCCGTTGCCGTCCATAATCACGGCGATATGCTTGGGGATGGCGGTGTGTTCCAAAACGGCCTGCGTGCTGCTTTTCATGTCTGCCTTTCGTGGTTCGGCGTTCAAATGCCGTCTGAACGCCGAACCGTGCAGGTTAAATTGCCATCAAATCTTCTTCTTTGGCAGTCAGGAGTTTGTCGGCTTCGGTAATGTATTTGTCGGTCAGTTTTTGAACCGCTTCTTCGCCGCGACGTGCCTCGTCTTCGGAAATTTCTTTGTCTTTGAGGAGTTTTTTGATGTGGTCGTTGGCATCGCGACGCACGTTGCGGATGGAGACGCGTCCTTCTTCCGCTTCGCCGCGTACGACTTTAATCAGGTCTTTGCGGCGTTCCTCGGTCAGCATGGGCATCGGCACGCGGATCAGGTCGCCGACAGCTGCCGGGTTCAGTCCCAAGTTTGAATCGCGGATGGCTTTCTCGACTTTGGCCGCCATATTGCCCTCAAACGGTTTCACGCCGATGGTGCGCGCGTCCAGAAGCGTTACGTTGGCAACTTGGCTGACGGGGACCATGCTGCCCCAGTATTCGACTTCCACTTGGTCGAGCAGGCCGGTATGCGCGCGGCCGGTACGCACTTTCGCCAGATTTTCTTTCAGTACTTCGACCGAACGCTGCATCTTGCCTTCGGCTGTTTTTTGAATATCGTTGATCATATTGTTCTTTCGGTAAGATAAGGTAGGCGGGCAGCCGTCTGAAACGCGCTTCAAACCTTTCAGACGGCATGAAAACTGTTAACTGCGAATAGTACCGTTATTCGGGCATGACGACAAGGCAGGCGGATTGGAGATGCCGTCTGAAGCGGCAGGCGTTTCAGACGGCATCGTGTCCGACCGTCAGCCGTGTTCCCGTGTTTCAAGCAGGCTTTGGCGCAGGTGTTGGCGTTCGTGGGCATCCAGCCATTTGCGGCGGGTGCGTTGCAGCAGGATGACGAGGGCGGAAATTTCCTGACGCATATTGGTGCTGAGCCAGAGGAAGCCCTGCCATTGGTAGTGGAGGTGTTCGGCGAGGGCTTCCAGTTCGGGGTTGATGGCGGTGTCGATGCGGATGCGGCGGGCGTGTCTGCCGTTGATAAGGGCGACGGTTTGTTGCAGGTCGGTTTGGAGCAGTGTGAAGTGGCGGTCGAGCAGCCGGATTTCGCTGCCGTTGAGTTTGGGAGATTGCAGCTTGGCGGCAGTGGTCAGGAGCAGCTCGGTGGTGTTGACAATTTTACGGTGGGCGTGCTGCATGGCTTCCATCATGGCGGGGCTGATGCGGCTTTCGCCCGATGTGGCGGCGAGGTGGCTGCGGCTTTTGACCATGCGTGCGTTGATTTGGCGCATTTTAACCATATTCTGCTCCAAACGTTCGCGCGTCATACGCCTGCCGTTGCTGATTTCGGCAATCATTTTGCTGCAGTCGGTCAGGTTGTCGGCAAGCATGAAACGCCACATCAGTGTGGATTTC
>ADBE01000008.1 GCA_000176735.1 Neisseria polysaccharea ATCC 43768
ATGCCTGATTATCAGGTATCCAAGGGGGATTAAGGGGAGATTTGGGTAAAATCAGGAGGTATTGGGGGAGAGAAACAGCCGAAAATCTTTGTTTAGGTTTCGGTTGTCGGGGGAAAAGGAATTTTGCAAAGGTCTCTTCTAAATGCGGACTGTTTTGATAAATAAGTAATCGTAAACGATGAAAATAATAGGCTGCGGTATTTTTATTAACGCCTACTAACTCTGCTGCTGTTCTTGCAGTTACACCTGCGACAAATAGCTCAATGAGTTTATTTTGTTTATACTGGCTTAGACGAGTTTTTCTCATAGGGATAATTCTAACTTAATTTGAATTTCCCTAGTTATCTAGGACGGCCCCTAAAGTTATGATACCTCCAAAGCCTAAATATATCGCAAATATTATTTGCATAATCGTTGTTTGCAGAAAGTTAGAACCCGTTATCACGTCTTGGATAAAGGCCAAAACTATTGTGATTCCGAAAATTAAAAAGAAAAATTTCGGAATCCTCATCCTTTTCTGAAACCTGATTGCGGTATCCATGGCTTTGTCTTTGTCATTTAAGTTTGTGTTCATGTTTTTAACTTTCTTTGTTGCTAGAATCCTTTTTAAATTGCAGACTTTACCAGTAATATCTGCTCCTCAACTGACAGGCATATTAAATGCCCAACCATAGACCTACTTTCATTCCAGTATCTATGCCAATACATTTAACATACTATAATGCCAAAACCCAACGATAATAGGTAATCAATTGATAAAATAGAATATATACTTCGAAGGAATATATCCGTATATAAGAACGGAAATTGAAAATGCCTCCGATATAATCGGAGGCATTTTGAATTGGCACGCCCACGGGGAATCGAACCCCGGTTACCGCCGTGAAAGGGCGATGTCCTAACCGCTAGACGATGGGCGCATATTGTGCATTCTTGTTGGCGCACCCGGAGCGATTCGAACGCCCGACCCTCTGGTTCGTAGCCAGATACTCTATCCAACTGAGCTACGGGTGCAGCACAATCACTTGTTCAAGTGATTAAGAGAGTGCGATAATACGGATTTATCTGATCTCTGTCTATTGTTTTAGACTTTTATTTTCAGTTATTTTTATAACTAATTGATTTTAAAATAAACTATTTTTCGACGCAAGTTGCAGCAATTCTGCTGCATGTTGCCGCGTCGTATCGGTAATGATTTCCCCGCCCAACATACGGGCAACCTCTTCGATCCGTTGAATTTCATCCAATATACTGATTTCGCTAATGGTTTGCTCTCCCTCGCTGTGCTTGCGCACCCGCCAGTGGTTTTCGCCGCAGGATGCGACTTGCGGAAGATGGGTAACGGCAAGCACCTGATGTTTTTTACCCAAAGCACGCAGGGCTTTGCCGACCATTTCGGCTACTCCGCCGCCGATGCCGGTATCTACTTCGTCAAAAATCAGCGTGGGGATTTGCGTGTATTGGCTGGTAACTACCTGTAAGGCAAGGCTGATACGCGCCAATTCGCCGCCGGAAGCAACTTTGTTCAGCGGTCTGGACGGACTGCCTTTGTTGGCAGCAACTTGAAATTGAACCTGCTCCAAACCGTGTGCCGTCGGCGACGAAGGTAACAGGACAATATCGAAACGCGCGCCTTTCATGTCAAGGTGTTGCATATGCTCGGTCGTTTCGCCGCTCAAACGCTCTGCAGCCTGATGGCGCATGGCAGAAAGGATGTGGGCAGCTTCCTGATATTCGGCAAAATTGTGGGCAACATTATGCTCGAGCGCGTCCAAATCGGCGGCAGCTTGAAGACTTTGCAGGCGTTCTTCGATTTCTGCCAACTTGGCAGGCAACTCTTCGGGCTCGATACGGTATTTCCGCGCCATCCCCATCAGCTCGCCCATGCGCTGCTCTTGTGCGGCAAGTTCGTTGGGATTGATATCGCTCCGACCTGCCACATCGCGCATATTGGCACTGATTTCGCTCAATTCGGCTTCGATGCTTGCCAACATATTCAGGCTCTCGGCAAAGCGCGGCTCGATGTTTTGCAGATTGGCCAATAGTTTTTGACATTGATAGATATGGCGTTGGATGCCGTTGTCGCCGTCAATCTTGCTTCCGACTTCTTCAGCGGCCTGCAACAGCTCGGCAGAATGGGCAAGGCTGTCGTGGCTTTGGCTGAGGGCTTCCCATTCGCCTTGTTTAATGTTCAACTGATTCAGTTCGTTAAACTGCCATTCCAGACGCTCCCGCTCGATAATGACGGCATCTGCGTGTTCCTGCGCCTCTTGGAGGGCTTTTTTCGTATTGGCCCAGTTTTGATACAGCTGTCTGACGGTTTCCGCCTGCGCCCTGCTGCCTGCAAATGCATCTAGAAGATTCCGTTGGGCGGCTTCCTGATTAAGCGAATGATGGGCATTTTGTCCATGGATATCGATAAGCTGACTGCCGACGGATTTGAGTTGCGCCAAGGTAGCTGCCTGATTGTTGATAAAGCTTCGGCTTTTGCCTTTGGCATCGATAATACGGCGGATGCTAAGTTCTTCTTCTCCGTCATTTAATAGCCCCTGTTCATACAATTCTGCTTTTAAAACAGGCAAATGGGAAATATCAAACAACGCCGACAACTGCGCTTCTTTTGCACCATGGCGTACTTGGCTGTAATCGGCTTTATCACCCAACAGCAGACCAATCGCATCCAAAGTAATGGACTTGCCCGCGCCGGTTTCTCCGGTCAATACGGTAAAGCCGCTTTGAAAATCCAGATTCAGATTTTCAACAATGACAAAATCACGCAAAGAAAGTGTTAGAAGCATTGTGAGGATTCCTTAGCAATTCTACCGACAAAAGCAATATCAACTTTAGATATACGAATTATAACTAAGATTTTTTAAATTAAAAATAAGTTTTTCCTTGATTTTGCTTAGTACTTGTTTTTATCTGCTTATTTGTTGCAATGCCGTCTGAAGCAATGTGCGTTTCAGACGGCATTTGGAATTTCAGTTGGGCAAGGTATCGGACGGTACGGTTTCCGGCTCTTCTTCATCCGTAGGCGGCATTTCTATCAAATCGGGCAAAACCAGTTCGCCCAGTTCGGTCAGCGGAGGAAGTTCTTCCAAACCGTCCAAGCGCAAATCGCTGAGGAACGTTGCCGTTGTCGCCCACAATGCGGGTTTTCCCAATGTGTCCCGATGTCCGATAACTTCAATCCACCCCCGATCCTGCAAGGTCTGCATCACGTTCTGCGACACCGCCACGCCGCGTATGCCCTCGATGTCGCCGCGCGTTATGGGCTGCTGGTAGGCGATAATCGCCAGTGTTTCCATCACGGCGCGGGAGTAGCGCGGCGCACGCTGTTCTTGCAGGCTGCCCAGCCGCTCGAATGCCGTCTGAACAATCTGAAAACGCCAGCCCTCTTGCGTATGCACCAGTTGCAACGCCCTATCCTGCCAACGCGTTTTCAACTGCGCCAACACATCAATCAGTTTGTCCTGCGACAGTGGCGGCACACACAATTCGCGCATAGATTTTTCGGTCAGCGGTTCGGTTTGGGTCAGCAGTGCGGCTTCAATCAGTGCGTCGGGAGAAATTTTGTCGGTCATACGGGTATCCGTGCTGAAACGGCATAGGTTTGGATATGCCGTCTGAAATCGGTTGGAGTAGAGAGAAGCTGCCTGAAAAATATTTTTCAGACGGCATTCTTTATGCTTCCGAAGGCTTCTGCCCTTTACGCTCTGCTTTTCTGGCTTCGCGTATGGCTTTGAGTTCGGCTTCTTTCTGACGGGCTTTTTTGAGCCAAGTTTCCCATTGGTTCGGCGTTTCGAGGGTGATTCTGCCGATTTTGCCTTCACGGAAGTCGGTGAGGATGTTTTCGGCGGCTTTTTGGTAGTTGATCCGTCCGCCGCTGAGGACTGCGCCGCGTTTTTTGGCTATCCATTCGAGCCACGAGTTGTCGTCCCAGTGGCTGCTGGGATCTTTGTCGGCTTGGTAGCGTTCTTGCAGCATGGGGAGGTAGTGGCGGCGGAGGTAGTCTAAAAGTTCGAGGGCGACTTCTTCTTCGTCCAATGCGTTGCGTCCGACTGCGCCGCCGGCGGCGAGGTTGTAGCCGCTTTCTTCGACGATGATTTTCGGCCACAGCATTCCGGGGGTGTCGTACAGCCAGAAGTCGTCGGCAAGGAAAAGGCGTTGTTCGGCTTTGGTGATGCCGGGTTCGTTGCCGGTTTTGGCGGATTTTTTGCCTATCATTCCATTGATTAGGGTGGATTTGCCGACGTTGGGAATGCCGCAAATCAAAACACGCAGGGGTTTGTCTATGCCTTGCCGGTGGGGAATCATCGCGCGGCAGGCTTGGGTGATTTTGCCGTGCGCGCCGGTTTCGGAGGAATCTAGGGCGATGGCACGGGTGTCAGGGCGGCTGTTGTAGTGGTCAAGCCAGACTTTTGTGCGTTCGGGGTCGGCAAGGTCTTGTTTGTTTAAAATTTTGAGTTTGGGTTTGCCTTTGGAAAACTGTGCCAACAGTGGATTTTCGCTGGAGGCGGGCATACGCGCGTCCAGCATTTCAATCACCATATCAACGCTTTTGGCGCGCTCGGCGATGGCTTTTTTCGCCTTGTTCATATGACCGGGAAACCATTGGATTGCCATGTCTGTTCTTTCTTTTCAATATTTGAAATGCCGTCTGAAACGGAAGACGGGGTTTCAGACGGCATAATGGTTTGACGGAATTAGCGGTCTGACAGGTTTTGCGCCTGTCTGTGCCGTATCAGCAATTCATAACGCCCTTTCAACCTTCGGGCGAGTTTTTCGACAATATAGACCGAACGATGCTGCCCGCCGGTACAGCCGATGGCGACGGTAACGTAGCTCCTGCTTTCATCCTCCAAACGCGGCAGCCAATGCGTCAGAAATTTTTCGATGTCGTCCGCCATTTCCTGCACAAGCGGCTGTCCGTCCAAATAATCCCAAACGGGCTTGTCCATACCGGTGTAAGGCCTCAACTCGGGATCGTAATACGGGTTGGGCAGGCTGCGCATATCGAACATAAAATCGGCGTTGTTCGGCACGCCGTATTTGAATCCGAAGGACTCCAAAATCACCAAAAGCCCGGTACGTTCGACCTTCAGCCACTGCCGGACTGCATGGCGGAGCTGTTGGGCATTCATCTTGGAAGTGTCGATACAGTAGGCGATTTCCTTAAGCGGAAACAGCCATTCCCGTTCTTTCTTTAAGCTTTCCAACAAGGTCATATCCTGATTACTCAGAGGGTGGCCTCGCCTGGTTTCGGAAAACCGGCGGACCAACACGCTTTCTTCCGCCTCGACAAACAAAACTTCAACCCTGTGCCCCAGTCCGCGCAGATATGCAATCTGTTCCCGCGCCTGTCCGATGTCAATGCCGGAACGCACATCGACGCTGACCGCCAATTCGGTTTCGTCCGCACGTTCGATATGGTACGACACCAGCGACGGCAGCATTTCCAAGGGCAGGTTGTCCACGCAGAAATAACCCGAATCTTCCATTTGGCGCAGTGCGACGGATTTGCCCGAACCGGACAGCCCGCTAATCAGGACGATTTTCATGATTCTGTTCGTTTTCTTTAAGTTGTCGTCTGATGGCGTTCC
>ADBE01000007.1 GCA_000176735.1 Neisseria polysaccharea ATCC 43768
AGACCTATTATATTAACGCCCATAAAATATAACTCCTGATAACAAAATATCGAAATAATTTTGTTTTTTTCGACGGAAATGAGTAAATTTGAGTCGGGAGATTCATAATATTCTGTTCTAAACTCATCAGGAGGTTCATACATAAAAGTTTCCAGTATGTTTTTGTACTCTGTTATATCCGCACCAAAACGGAATATTCCTACAGAAGTAAAAGGTAAAAATTCGGGAGTTTTAACGACCGCGTCGACCATGCTCTTCTCCTTTTGCTTTTCGATTGGCATTTTTTGCAATATTTCTGATTGTTTTCTCAATCTTTAAGCGTTCATTTTTGGACATTCCGGGAATAATTTTATTTGTTAATTCAGTAATTTTTGATTCCGCTGATATTTGACTTCGACCGCCGTCTCCATGTTTTTCATTCTTGGAGCTTCCTGTTCTTTTGGGCGGACACGCATTATGAACCCAAACCCCTTCCGTCTCCGCCTGATTGCCCTTGACGAAGTAAGTATGCCAGTCGGCAACGGTCAGATTGTAGGCTTTGAGCGGTGTTGGTTTGACAATGATGTTGCGGACAGTTTGGGTTTTGCCGCTTTCGGATAACAGCCTGATTCCCGCTTTTAAATCTTCCGCCTTAATCCATTTGCCGTCCGAATAAAACGGATGGATGCGGTTGGAAATCAGGGTTTGACTGTTGCCGATGCCGTCTGAAACTTTAATGTAAACGGTTTCCCGATACGGATTGCCGTATCGGGCGGTAACGGGTTTGTATCCCGTTTTTCCGCTTGCTTCATCTTTGGCAAAGACGTACTCCCCAGTTTGGATATGTGCGATGGCTTTGTAGCCGTCCGCCGTTTTGACCAAAGTGCTGCCGTGGAAGGAGCAGGTGTAGGATTTTTGAAAAACTCAGTTCTCAATATCCTGTTTCAAATGAAGGAAAGGTTGTCTGAAAGTTAAACACGGTTTCAGACGACCTTTAATCAAATTTAAGAAAATCCTTACCAAGTAAACGGTTTCCGATTCATATCCGAAAGGTTGCCAACTTCATTATCCAACAAGAACTGCTCAAAAGCATTCCAACCTTTCTTTTCCACCAATTCGGCTTCCTGTTTATACAAGGGGACAAGCAAAGGGAAAACGATATTGTAGTGTTCGCCATAACAGACCTGAAAATCATCGTCGAAATAAAATGGGGCGGAAACATACAGTGCATCCATTTTTGTTGAATCAACAATGCTTCTGGGCAAATAAACAACCTGCCCCCGAAGAAGGATTTTTTTATTCTCAATGATGGTTTCTGCCAACCATCTTAAAAATGGGAAAATCTGATTTTCATCATATTTTAAAGAACATACGAAAAGTATTTCAAATCTGCTTTTATAATTCAAATCATGTTTGCTTAACCCTAAAGTAATATAAGTTTTCAAAGCCTTGTCAGGGGAAGAGGGAATAGCTACGATATTTAATTTGTACCGACTTCCTGAATCGCTTTTCGAGCCATGAGAAATAGTGCCTGTATATTTTTCAATATGATTAATCATATTTTTCTTAGCTTCCCATCACTGTATCGAATAATCATAGACCAGATTGAGACAAAACGCCTTGTTCCCATTGATAGAAAGTCCGTCTGAAAAGTAAAAGCGTTTCAAACGGACTACGTTTGCCGACTATCCGACCCACTTTATTATCCAATGAGATTCTTGCAGGTATTCTTTTAATATTTCTAAGTTTTCGACCCAGTCATCGTAACTGTCAAATGATGAGAATTTGTCATTTGAAGATAACAGTATCAGAAATCCACCGGTATTTTCCTGGTCATCAATAATTTTTATGAATTTTTCTTCAGGATTGACCCCATTCAGGATAACCCCCAAAGTATTGAATTTTATGTCCATAGACACACCCTAATCTTTAATGGGAATATGGTTTTTTCAACCCAACCTACACTTTTTGTTAGTTCCCATACGAACCAAAACCTTCATAATTACAATCATTTTTTTGTGCAATACCAAATAACGTAGTTTCAATAGCTAAAATGTTTTCAAGGGAAGGGACGATATTGACGGAACAATAGCAAGTCCACATTTCTCCGAATTCATTTTGCTCAATACTGATTTGAAAATCTTGCCGATAAGAAATGAGTCGGCTTTCTATTGATTGCAGATTTTTTTGAGAACCTCCTATAAAAAACTCTATTATCATAGGTTTTGTCAAATCAAACCCTAGTTCTTGATATTGTTTCAGTACATCTGAAGTAGATTTTTCGTCAATTATCATTTAATAGCAACTCATCAAACCATACATCTTCATAACCGTTTTCCCCAATTAAAAAACGGTAACCGGGCGGAAGTGTCAAAAAGGGGATGATTTCGGGTCGCCATATTTGCAAATGGAAAGTATGCAGGGGCAGGAAAAAATTTTCATCATGGGAGAAGTTTTCACCGGCCCAGATATACCAACCGTTAGTATCACCCTTTGGGACGGTGCCTTAACCCGTTAATCGGATACAGGTTTGCCTGTTTGACATTTTCAGCAACACCGATTTTTGAAACATCGGAAACAGGATATATTTCTGTATTATATTTTTTACAAATTATTATTTGTTCATTTTTTATTCCCATTACTCAGTTTCCTTTTCTGTTCTTTTGAATATTGGCTTAATCTCCCTCCTTGTTTTGCAGAACAAGTCGGACATTGCGGTTGTACTGATTCAATTGCTCTCATCTTAGATTTGTCAATTGTTCCTGTTTCATAATACTCGACAACTAATGGTTTTTTATGGTCGGCAATCATTTTTTCGGCTAATTTACCGCATTCAACGCAGGGTTTTCCTTGTACACTTTCTCGTTGCGCTTTTGTCGTTGCGTTATTTGGTCTCTTATATGGCGGACAAGAATTATGAACCCAAACTCCTTCCGTTTCCGCCTTATCGCCTTTGACAAAGTAAGTATGCCAATCGGCGACGGTCAGGTTGTAGGCTTTGAGCGGCTGCTGTTTGAAGGTAATGTTTTGAACCGTCTGTTTTGCGCCGCTTTCGGAAAGCAGGGTGTCGCCTTTTTTCAGATGACCTGCCTGTATCCATTTTCCTTGACTGTAAAACGGATGGATGCGGTTGGAAATCAGGGTTTGGCTGTTGCCGATGCCGTCTGAAACTTCAATGTAAACGGTTTCCCGATACGGATTGCCGTATTGGGCGGTAACAGGTTTGTATCCCGTTACCCCGCTTGCCTCGTCCTTGGAAAGGACGCGGTCTCCGGCTTGAATATGGGCGATGGCTTTGTAGCCGTCTGCCGTTTTGACCAAGGTGCTGCCGTGGAAGGAACAGGTGTAGGATTTTGAGAAATCCCCACTAACCGCGGCTTTCCCCGGTTTTGCCGCCTTTGCCAACTTCGCGGCTTTGGCGGCGGCGGCAACGTTGAAGGCGGCTTCGACGGTTTCGGCGGCATTGGGGTTTTCCCGTATCCACCGGTCAACGGCTTCGCGCGTATTCTTTTCAAAGCCCGCCACGCTGCCCAAGCCGCCGATGACGGCGAATTTGCCCTCGGTGGGCAAGGGGGCGATGTTGCGCATTGCGGCTTTGTCTATGGCATAGCGCGTTCCGTACAGTATGTCGCCTATGCCCAAGGCTTCGCCCGCGCTGATAAAGGGGTTGAGCGCGCCGGCGGCAATGCCGTTGATAAACTCCATGCTGTTGCCCCAGCGGTCGAGCTTGGCATTGTGCTCGAACATTTTTCTGTTGGCTTCATAGGCACGGTCAGAGAAATTGCTGCCGAGGTTGCTGTAATTGTCGGATATGCGTTGCCGGATGCTGCGGGTGTCGGTCGGATTGAGTTTGATACTGCGTGCTGTGCCGTTGACGTGATAGGTGTATTCGTCGCGTGCCCCCGTAGGTTTGGGGTAATTGCCGCCCTTCGGGCCGTCGTAGGCATCGGCAGGATGGTGCTCGTGTCCTTCCCAGTTGAGCCGGTATACGGTAAAGCCGTCGTCAACGCTGCCTTGTTCTTTGCTTGCGCTGTCGGCGGCGTGGTTGTCGAAGGGGGCGTGTTCTTCGTATCCGTGTCCGGAAAAGCGGACGGTGTAACCGAGATTGCCTTGGATTGCCGCCTGTTGGATGAGCAGGTTGCCCATCTGGTGGGTATAGTCTTGGATGATGTTGATTTGACCGGTGCGGTCGGAGACGCTGCCGCGCGGGTCGCCGAAGAGGTGATATTTGCCGCCGGGTTCGTAGTGCTGCCGTTGGGCGTTATCGGTAATGAACGGGTCTTTCGCCAATTCCGCCGCGAGGGCGGGCTGTATGAGTGCGGCCGCCGCTACGGCGCAGGCGGCAAGGAGGTTTGTCAGTCTGCGCAGCGGTTTCACGGTTTATCCTCCTTTGCGGCGGCGGATGACTTCGTTGCCGACATCAGGGTTTTTACCGTTGTTTTGTTTGAAGTCGGGACGGTTTTGGGCGGTCGTGTCGCCGTAGGGGGTGATGTCGGAGAAATCGACCATCAGGCGGTCTGAAGCTTTGACGGTTTTGCTGACTTTGTAAGGGCCGGTCCAAAGGGCGTATTGTTCTTGGTATTGGGATTCGTAGGCGGCGGTTTTAGGGGCAATCAGCAGTTTCCGGCTGTCGCGGTCGACGGCGAAATATTCGAGCTTGGTTTGGGCTTTAAGGGTTTCGGCGTTGTAGAGGTGCAGTTCGGTACGGCTGCGGACGGTGCCGAATACGTCGACGGTTACGAATACGTCGGTGTCGGCGTATTCGGGCGGTACGACTTCGATGCCGCGCAGGTAGAAGACGGTTTGGATGAGGTTGGTCAGGAAGGAAACGTCGCGGGGATTGGCGAGCAGGGTTTCGTTGCGGTAGTCGCCCGTGCCGTTGACGGACAGTCCGGCGGAGCGTTCGCCTTTGCGTCCGCTGTTTCTAGTCAGGGCGGCGGCGGGGGCGTTTAAGACCGATGTGGAAGTGGTAACGCTGGAGAGCGCGTCGGATTTGGTGGTGGCGGTAGTGTCGTAGGTGGGGTAGCTGTATTGGGTGGCACTTTCGGGGTTGTTGTGGTAGCCGCCGCGTATCAGTGCGTCGATAGAGTAGCGTCCGCCGCTTATGTTGCCCGAACCTTGGTCGCCCATAACGGAGACGTAAAGGGCGGCTTTGCGTCCTTTCAGGGCGGACAAATCCATTTCTTTGACGGCGGCGCGGGACGATGCGGCGACGAGTTCTTGTTCGACGGCAAAGCGTTTGCCGCCGCCGTGGGCGGGAATGCCGGTCAGTGTGCCGCAGGCGGTGAGGACGAGGGGGATGAGGAGGAGCAGGATTTTCATGGCAGGGTTTGTTTTGTTTTGAACGGGTTTGAGTGTAAGGGGATTTTAAGATTTTGTAAACAAAAGGGGCGAAAATGCCGTCTGAACGGCGGAACGGGCTTTCAGACGGCATTTGCGCTCAATAATAATATCCCGCGCCCAAAATACACGGTTTGGATGCGCCGGTTGCTTTGTGCGGACTACCGGGAATGCGATTAATCCAACACGCCGCCAACCACGCAAATGCGGCCGCCTCCACCCATTGCGGATCGAGGTTCAGTTCGGCGGTGCTGTGCAGGGAAACGCGTGTGCCGAAACATTCTGCTAAATCCGCCATTAAAACAGGATTGCGGATGCCGCCGCCGCAAATATACATTTGACGGGCATTTGCCGCTGCGTGTGAGACGGCGTCGAAAACGGTTTGCGCGGTAAAACGGGAAAGCGTCCGCAATACGTCGTATCGGTTTTCGCCGCCGTCAAGGTAGGTTTCGAGCCAATTTAGGGCAAACAGTTCGCGCCCCGTGCTTTTGGGGTGGGGTCGTGCGAAATACGGGTGGGCGAGCAGCCTGTCGAGCAGTTGCGGCAATATGTTGCCTTGTGCCGCCTTTGCACCGTTTTTGTCGTAAGGAAGCTGCCAGTGTGCCTGCGTCCACGCGTCCATCAGCATATTGCCCGGCCCTGTGTCGAAGCCGAAGGCGGGTGCGTCGGGGGGGAGTACGCTGATGTTGGCAATCCCGCCGATGTTCAGTACCGCGCGTGTTTCCCTGTTGTCGCGGAACAGGGCTTCGTGAAAGGCGGGGACGAGTGGCGCACCTTGTCCGCCGGCAGCAAGGTCGCGGCTGCGGAAGTCGCCGACGGTAAAAATCCGCGTCCGTTCCGCCAGCAGCGGCAAATCGGCAAGCTGTACGCTGTAACCGTGTTCCGGCGCGTGTCGGACGGTTTGCCCGTGGCAGCCGAGGGCGGTAATGTCGCACGGTGCGAGGTTTTGACTGCACAGCAGTTCGGCGACGGTTTGCGCGTACAGGCGGCTGAGTTCTTGAGACAACATCCTGCTGCGGTGCAGTTCGTCTGTTCCTATATTTTGCAAAGCAAGCAATGCTGCGCGCAAATCGTCGGGGTAGGGGGTAAAGGCGTGCCCTTCCGCGCCCAGCCATTTGCCGCCGTCCATCCGTATCAGTACGGCATCCGCCCCGTCCATGCTTGTTCCCGACATGATGCCGATGTAAAGCTGTGTTTCCATTTCCGCTCCCAAACCGTGTGCAAAACGCCATTTTAACGTGTATTGACGCTCGTATACCGATTTGCCGCCGCAGTGTAAATAAATGTTTCAAGACGGATTGCAAAAGGTTACAATATCCGCGAAAACCCTTTCTGTATCCACTAAGGAATCTTCCATGGCTCAAACTCAAATGAGTGCGAACTTGAAACTGATTAACGCCGTCTTTGCCGCCATGCTGGTAGGCATAGTCGGCTATTTTATCTATTGGGGTTTGGGTTATACCCACTACACGAACAGCGTGCTTTTCATCATTGCCACGATGTTCGGCGTATTTATGGCGTTTAATGTCGGCGGCAACGATATTGCCAACTCTTTCGGTACCAGCGTCGGCTCCGGCACGCTGACCATCCCGCAGGCCTTGCTGATTGCGGCGGTGTTTGAGGTCAGCGGCGCGGTCATCGCAGGCGGCGAGGTAACCGATACCATACGCAAAGGCATCGTCAATCTGAACGGTATGAATCTCGAGCCTATGCAGTTTGTGTTTATTATGATGTCCGCACTTTTGGCGGCGGCATTGTGGCTGTTGTTCGCGTCCCGCAAAGGCCTGCCGGTTTCGACGACGCACGCGATTATCGGCGGCATCGTCGGCAGTGCGTTGTGTATGGCGTTTACGCATAATGCAGACGGGGTGGCGTTGATACGGTGGGGCAAGCTGGGCGAAATTGGGATGTCTTGGGTGTTGTCGCCCGTTTTGGGCGGCGCGGTGTCCTATTTCCTGTTTTCCCGCGTCAAGAAAAATGTCTTAGATTACAATGCTTGGGCGGAAGGCACGCTCAAAGGCATCAAGCAGGAAAAAAGGCGTATAAAGAACAGCACCGCCTGTTTTTCGAGGGTTTGTCCGAAGCGGAAAAAATCGAATATGCCACCAAAATGGCGCACGACGCGCAAATTTACGACGAGCCTGAATTTGATCCGCAAGAGCTACAATCGGAGTATTACCGCGGTCTTTATGCGTTCGATAACCGTAAAAACAATGTCGATTCTTACAAGGCGCTGCATTCCTGGGTTCCCTTTATCGCTTCGTTCGGCGCGATGATGATTTCCGCTATGCTGATTTTCAAGGGCTTGAAAAACCTGCATTTGGGGATGAGCAACGTCAACAGCTTCCTGACCATCTTTATGATAGGCGCGGCGGTGTGGATGGGGACGTTTGTGTTTGCCAAAAGCCTCAAGCGTAAAGACTTGGGCAAATCGACCTTTCAGATGTTTTCATGGATGCAGGTCTTTACCGCCTGCGGCTTCGCATTCAGCCACGGGGCGAACGATATCGCCAACGCCATCGGTCCGTTTGCCGCGATTATGGATGTTTTGAGGACGAACAGCGTTGCCGCGCAAAATGCCGTTCCTCCGATTGCGATGCTGACTTTCGGCATCGCGCTGATTGTCGGTTTGTGGTTTGTCGGTAAAGAGGTGATTAAAACCGTCGGTACGAGTTTGGCCGAAATGCACCCCGCCTCGGGTTTTACCGCCGAACTGTCCGCCGCATCCGTCGTGATGGGCGCGTCGCTGATGGGGCTGCCCGTGTCCAGTACGCACATCTTGGTCGGCGCGGTACTCGGCATCGGTCTGGTCAACCGCAATGCCAACTGGAAACTGATGAAGCCCATCGGTTTGGCGTGGGTCATTACCCTGCCTGCAGCCGCCGTCCTGTCGGTAGTCAGCTATTTGATTTTGCAGGCAGTATTCTGATTGTTAAACGATTATGCCGTCTGAACCCGTGTTCAGACGGCATTTTGTTGATGGAATGTGCTGGGTTGTGCCTTATGCGCAATCTGTTCTGTTGGGATATGCCGTTTGGTATAGTGATTAACAAAAATCAGGACAAGGCGACGAAGCCGCAGACAGTACAGATAGTACGGCAAGGCGAGGCAACGCTATACTGGTTTAAATTTAATCCACTATATCTTGGTTTCGGAACGGTCGGATACAAAGGTGCGGAACGTTATGATATGCCGCCGCCTGTTCTTGAAAACACTTATCCTGCCGGCAGCAAAATGCCGTCTGAAAAAGCCTTTCAGACGGCATTTGTACGTTAGCCGCAATCACACCGTTTGCGAATATTTCGCTTTGGTTTCTTTGTGGCGCAGGTGGTAATCGAAGACCATGGCGATGTTGCGGATGAGGAAGCGTCCTTTCGGGGTAACGGTCAGCCCGTGGCTGTTCAGGCGCACCAATCCCAAACCGGCGAGTTTTTCTAAATCCGCCAGTTCGTCTTTGAAGTAGCGGTCAAACGGGATGCCGAACATACTTTCGTAAATCCGGTAGTCAAGCGCGAAGCGGCACATCAAATCCTGAATGATGCTGCGGCGCAGGATGTCGTCCTGATTGAGCTGATAACCGCGCATGATGGGCAGTCTGCCTTCGTCGATGGCGGCATAGTAGGCATCGATGTCGCGTTCGTTTTGGGAATAGGTGCTGCCGATTTTGCCGATGGACGACACGCCGATGGCGACCAAATCGCAATCCGCGTAGGTCGAATAGCCTTGGAAGTTGCGCTGGAGGAAGCCTTCTTTGAGGGCGATGGAGAGTTCGTCGTCAGGTTTGGCGAAATGGTCCATGCCGATGAAGACGTAACCGCGTTCTGTCAGGGTTTGGACGCAGTATTGCAGCATATCGAGCTTCTCTTCGCTGTCGGGGACGGCGGCGGTATCGATGCGGCGTTGCGGTTTGAACACGTGCGGCAGGTGGGCGTAGTGGTAAAGGGCGAGGCGGTCGGGATCGAGCGACAAAACGGTATCGATGGTGGTTTTGATGCTTTCCGAAGTTTGGTGCGGCAGGCCGTAAATCAAATCGACGCTGACGGATTTGAACCCTGCCTCACGGGCGGCATCGATGACTTCTTTGGTTTCTTCGTAGCTTTGGATGCGGTTGACCGCCGCCTGCACTTTGGGGTCGAAATCCTGAATGCCGACACTCATACGGTTGAAACCGAGTCTGCCAAGCATGAGGACGGTATCCCGGCTGACTTTGCGCGGGTCAATTTCGATGGAGTATTCGCCGGTGGGGATCAACTCGAAATGTTTGCGGATCATGCGGAAAACACGTTCAATTTGGTCGTCGCTCAAGAAGGTTGGCGTACCGCCGCCGAAGTGGAGTTGGGCAAGCTGGTGTTTTCCGTTTAAATGCGGGGCAAGCAGCTCCATTTCTTTTTCAAGGTATTCGATATAGGCATCGGCGCGGCTCTTGTCTTTGGTAATGATTTTATTACAGCCGCAGTAGTAGCAGATGGTGTTGCAGAACGGAATGTGAATGTAAAGGGAAAGCGGTTTATTTAACGCACCCATACCGCGCAAATGTAAAGCTTTGATATATTCGCCTTCGCGGAAACCGTCGTGGAAACGGTCGGCGGTAGGGTAGGAGGTATAGCGCGGGCCGCTGGCGGGCAGGCTGGCAATCAGTGCGCGGTCAAACTCGGGGCGGTCATCGTTTACATTGTGATTGTTCTGTATCTGAATGATTTTCATGGTGTGTGTGGTTTTATGATGTTAGTCAAATTTTGGATAGTTTGGTAGAATGCCACAGTATGATAAACCTGTCTTGATATGTGTCAACAAGCACATAATCGGGATGGGGCAAAACACACGAAAAGGTACGGTATGGCTTCGCATAATACTACACATCAGATGAAAACCTTGTGTTCTTCCTGTTCTTTGCGGGAACTCTGCCTGCCTGTCGGATTGCTGCCTAACGAGTTCAGCCAACTCGATGCCGTCATCCGCCAAAGCCGCCGCCTGAAAAAAGGCGAATACCTGTTCCGTGCCGGCGAAGCCTTTACTTCGCTCTTTGCCATCCGTTCGGGCTTCTTCAAAACAACCGTCGCCAGTCAGGACGGTCGCGATCAGGTAACGGGTTTCTTTATGTCGGGCGAACTCATCGGCATGGACGGCATCTGTTCCCATGTACACAGTTGCGATGCGGTCGCCTTGGAAGACAGCGAAGTGTGCGAACTGCCGTTTACCCACATCGAAGAACTGGGGCAGAATATCCCCAGCCTGCGTACACACTTCTTCCGTATGATGAGTCGTGAAATCGTGCGCGACCAAGGTGTTATGCTGCTGTTGGGCAATATGCGCGCCGAAGAGCGGATTGCCGCCTTCCTGCTGAACCTTTCCCAACGCCTTTATTCCCGAGGTTTTGCTGCCAACGACTTCATCTTAAGAATGTCCCGCGAAGAAATCGGCAGTTATCTCGGGCTGAAACTTGAAACCGTCAGCCGCACATTATCCAAGTTCCATCAGGAAGGATTGATTTCCGTCGAACACAAACACATCAAGATCCTCAATCTGCAGGTGCTGAAGAAGATGGTATCCGGTTGTTCGCACGCCATTTGATTAACCCGTACGAACATTTCAGACGGCATTCTCAATAAACACAGGGCAGACGAAAACATCTGTCCTGTTTGTTGTATCTGCCGCAAAGTGCCGTCTGAAAACCGGCAGCCGCCTAAATCGAAAAATCCTCGCTGATGGGCGTGTACAGAATCCTATCCACCTTCTCGCGTGTCAGGTGCGGCGCAAACGCTTGGATAAAGTCGTAGGCATATCCGCGCAAATAAGTATCGCTGCGCAAAGCAATCCACGTCGGCGACGGCTCGAACAGGTGTGCCGCATCCACAAGCTGCAAATCGCCGTCCGTATCCGGGTTGTACGCCATTTTTGCCATCAGTCCCACGCCTAAACCCAAGCGCACATAAGTCTTCAATACGTCCGTATCCGCCGCCGTCAATGCGACATCCGGCCGTTCCAAACGGGCTTTGGCGAATGCTCGCGCGATGCTGCTGCCCGCATTGAATGCAAATTCATAAGTAATCAGCGGAAACCCCGCCAAATCTTCAATACGGAGGGGATTCCTGCATTCGAGCAGCGGATGGTCGTTCGGCACAATCACCGCGTGTGTCCAGTCGTAGCAGGAAAGTCTTCCCAATTCGGGGTGGTCGTCTATACGTTCCGTAACAATCGCCAAATCCGCCTCGCCTGAGGTAACCATACGTGCGATGGCGGCAGGGCTTCCCTGTTTGATGGTCAGATTGACTTTCGGGTAGCGTTTCACGAAATCGGCAACAATCAACGGTAGGGCATAACGCGCCTGAGTATGCGTCGTAGCAACCGTCAGCGAGCCGCTGTCGTGTCCGGTAAACTCGCTGCCGATATTTTTAATGTTCTGAACATCGCGCAAAATACGTTCTGCAATATCCAAAACCACCTTGCCCGGCTGCGAGACCGAAACCACGCGCTTGCCGCTGCGGATAAAAATCTGAATGCCGATTTCTTCTTCCAGCAATTTGATTTGTTTGGAGATGCCGGGTTGTGATGTGAATAAGGCTTCGGCCGCTTCGGAAACGTTCAGGTTGTGCCGGTAAACTTCTAAGGCGTATTTCAATTGTTGTAATTTCATGGCGGGTCGGTGTGGGTCTGTGTCGGGTGGCTGAACATTGTTTATAATTTATCATATTTTCTTGCCGTTACGGTATGGGGCTTTGCCGTTGTGTTTGTTGTTTTTGTGCAACGGCAATCGTGCGATATGGAAAAAATCCCCCTAAAGTAATGACACGGAATTGATTTTTTCGGCATGATAGACTATCAGGAAACAGGCTGTTTTACGGTTGTTTTCAGGCGTTGAGTATTGACAGTCCGCCCCCTGCTTCTTTATAGTGGAGACTGAAATATCCGATTTGCCGCCATGTTTCTACAGCGGCCTGTATGTTGGCAATTCAGCAGTTGCTTCTGTATCTGCTGTACAAATTTAATGAGGGAATAAAATGACCAAACAGCTGAAATTAAGCGCATTATTCGTTGCATTGCTCGCTTCCGGCACTGCTATGGCGAGCGAAGCCCATATCCACGGTTATACCGTGAGCGGCCAATCACAAGAAGTCGTACGCAACAACTACGGCGAATGCTGGAAAAACACCTACTTCGACAAAGCAACCCAAGGTCGTGTAGAGTGTGGCGATGCAGTTGAACCGGCTCCTGTTGCTGTTGTAGAGCAGGCTCCGCAATATGTTGACGAAACCGTTTCTCTGTCTGCCAAAACCCTGTTCGGTTTCGACAAAGACGTACTGCGTGCCGAAGCCCAAGACAACCTGAAAGTATTGGCCCAACGCCTGGGTCAAACCAACGTACAATCCGTACGTGTTGAAGGTCATACCGACTTCATGGGTTCTGAAAAATACAACCAGACTCTGTCCGAGCGTCGCGCCAACGTAGTGGCAAACTACCTGGTCAGCAACGGTGTGCCTGCCTCTAAAACTTCTGCTGTCGGCTTGGGCGAATCTCAAGCGCAAATGACTCAAGTTTGTGAAGCTGAAGTTGCCAAACTGGGTGCAAAAGCCTCTAAAGCCAAGAAACGTGAGGCTCTGATTGCATGTATCGAACCTGACCGCCGTGTTGACGTGAAAATCCGCAGCATCGTAACCCGTCAGGTTGCTCCGGCTCATGTTCACACCCAACAATAAGCTTTAAAAGCATCTTGCCGATGGGTAGGGTTGGATTCCTCTTCTGTATAAGAGAATAGGTTTACGTATCAAACTCTAATCGGTTCTGATGAAACAAAACAAACCCCGCTTTTGCGGGGTTTGTTTTTAGGGTGCTTGCGGAAACGGTTATTGTGAGAATATGGGGTAGGGGTTATGCTTCATCAAAATTTTCCTGGTGCTTGAAACTCCGGTTTTGAAGGCGATAGAATTTGGATTTGTTTGTGAGGGAACAAACTCTCTCAAATCAGTGCTGTACGCGGTGCTGCGTTTTATGTGCGGTACTGTGTAAAATACAGCAGATTAATAAAAATCAACATGGCGGTGCGTTCGGATATTTTGCGACATGAAAGAATTTGACTTCATCAAACGGTATTTGCAAACAGGTGCGGATAAGGATGTCGTATTGGGCATAGGCGACGATGCGGCGATTGTCCGCCCGCGCGAAGGCTTTGATTTGTGTTTCAGTGCGGATATGCTGCTGAGGGACAGGCATTTTTTTGCAGATGTCAAACCTGAAGACTTGGCTTGGAAGGTTTTGGCCGTCAATATTTCAGATATGGCGGCGATGGGTGCGATACCGCGTTGGGTGCTGCTGAGCGCGGCGTTGCCCGAATTGGATGAAGTATGGCTGGAACGGTTTTGCGGCAGCTTTTTCGGTTTGGCAAAAAAGTTTGGCATCACCTTAATCGGCGGCGATACGACTAAGGGAGATATGGCGTTCAATGTAACCATTATCGGCGAATTGCCGAAGGGTAGGGCGTTGCGGCGTGATGCGGCGGTTGCGGGCGACGATATTTGGGTGTCGGGGCGTGTCGGTATGGCGGCGGCGGCTTTGAACTGCCGTCTGAAACGGTGTGTTTTGCCTGACGATGTATTTGCCGTGTGCGAACAGAAGTTGCTCCGTCCTGAACCAAGGGTTGAACTGGGACTTGCCTTATTGCCTGTCGCCCATGCGGCACAGGATGTTTCCGATGGGCTGGCTCAGGATATAGGGCATATTTTGACCGCTTCTGGTGTGGGTGCGGAAATTTTTGCGGATAAATTGCCGTCTTTATCCGTATTGAAAGATATTTTGCCACGTTCTCAATGGCTGTCTTATACTTTGGCCGGCGGCGACGATTACGAGCTGGTTTTTACCGCATCGGAAAGTTGCCGCAGCCGCGTGCTTGATGCGGCGGAACGATGCGGCGTGCCGGTAACTCGTATCGGTAAAATCAATGGGGAATGCCGTCTGAAGGTTTTAGATGCCGGCGGCAGGGAATTGGAACTACATTCTTTAGGATTCGATCATTTTGGCTGATTTTAAACCTGACTTTGCGTGGCTGTTGAAACGACCGTTGTGTTTTTTGGCTTTTGGTTTCGGCAGCGGGCTGGCTCCGTTCGCGCCGGGTACATTTGGCACTTTGGCGGCACTGCCTTTGGCATTTGTGCTGATTTTGCTCGGCATAGACGGGCTGCTGCTGGCTTTTTTGTGTATCGTGCTGTTTATGTGGGGCATACGCATTTGCGCTTATGCGGAACGTGAAACGGGTGTCAGCGACCACGGTGGGATTGTTTGGGACGAGATTGTCGCCATGCTGTTTGTGTTGGCGTTTGTGCCGTTCAAGTGGGCGTGGTGGCTGGCGGCGTTCGTCTTATTCCGTCTGTTTGACGCGCTCAAACCGCCTCCGGTCGGCTGGTTTGATAAAAATCTGCATGGTGGGCTGGGCATTATGGCGGACGATATGGCGGCTGCGGTGATGACCTTGATTGTCTTGAGGATTGCAATGCTGTTTTAAACGGTGCTGCCTTGTAAAAATGCCGTCTGAAAGCCTTTCAGACGGCATTGTTTCGGAGGTTAACGTGTTACCGGTTTATATTTAATCCGTTTCGGTTTCGCGCCTTCTTCGCCGAGTCGGCGTTTCTTGTCGGCTTCGTATTCCTGATAGTTGCCATCGAAGAACACCCATTTCGAATCGCCTTCGCAAGCCAAGATATGCGTGGCGATGCGGTCGAGGAACCAGCGGTCGTGCGAAATCACCATCACGCTGCCGGCAAATTCCAGCAATGCATCTTCCAGCGCGCGCAGGGTTTCCACGTCGAGGTCATTAGACGGTTCATCCAGCAGCAATACATTGCCGCCGCTCAACAAGGTTTTCGCCAAGTGCAAACGTCCGCGTTCGCCGCCTGACAATTGACCTGCGATTTTGCTTTGGTCGCTGCCTTTAAAGTTGAAACGACCCAAATATTGGCGGGCGGGAATTTCAAACTGACCAACCTGCAAAATGTCGCGGCCTTCGGCGATGTTGTCGAACACGGTTTTGTCGTTTTGCAAACCTTCGCGGCTTTGGTCAATCAAGCTCATTTTCACGGTTTGGCCGATTTTCACTTCGCCGGAATCAGGCTGCTCTTTGCCCGAAATCATTTTGAACAGCGTCGATTTACCCGCGCCGTTCGGGCCGATGATGCCGACAATCGCGCCAGCAGGCACTTTGAAGCTCAAATCGTCAATCAGCACTTTATCGCCGAACGATTTGGAAACATTCACAAATTCAATTACTTCGTTACCCAAACGCTCGGCAACGGGAATGAAGATTTCCTGCGTTTCATTGCGTTTTTGGTATTCATAGTTGCTCATTTCTTCAAAACGCGCCAAACGCGCTTTGGACTTGGCTTGGCGGCCTTTGGCATTTTGGCGCACCCATTCCAATTCCTGCTTCATCGCCTTCACGCGCGCGGCTTCGGATTTCGCCTCGTTTTCCAAACGTTTTTCTTTCTGCTCCAGCCAAGACGAGTAATTGCCTTTCCACGGAATACCATGGCCGCGGTCGAGTTCCAAAATCCATTCGGCGGCGTTGTCGAGGAAGTAGCGGTCGTGTGTTACCGCAACGACTGTACCGGGGAAGCGCACGAGAAATTGCTCCAGCCATTCGACCGATTCCGCGTCCAAGTGGTTGGTCGGCTCGTCCAGCAAAAGCATATCGGGTTTGCTCAACAAGAGTTTGCACAAAGCCACACGGCGTTTTTCACCGCCCGAAAGATTGCCGATTTTGGCATCCCATTCCGGCAGGCGCAGCGCATCGGCGGCGATTTCCAATTCGTGTTCCGCACCGCCGCCCGTGGACGAACCTGCTGCAATAATCGCTTCCAAACGGCCTTGTTCTTCAGCCAGCGCGTCAAAATCCGCATCAGGATTGGCGTACTCGGCATACACTTCCTCCAAACGTTTCTGCGCGGCAGCCACTTCGCCCAAACCGCTTTCCACTTCCTCGCGTACGGTTTTCTCAGGATCAAGTTCCGGCTCTTGCGGCAGGTAGCCGATTTTGATGCCGCCCATCGGCACGGCTTCGCCATCAAATTCCTTATCCACGCCCGCCATAATCCGCAGCACGGTGGACTTGCCCGCACCGTTCAAACCGAGCAGGCCGATTTTCGCGCCGGGGAAAAATGAAAGGGAAATATCTTTAATGATGGTTTTCTGCGGCGGCACAACCTTGCTTACGCGCAGCATAGAATAGACGTATTGTTGGGACATAGTTTTCTCGTTTCGGTCGGACAAATTTCAGACGGCACATTTTAACCGATAATTTGATTTAAGCCAGTTTATCCGCGAACCGGTATTGCCAAAATCGGGCAGGATTCATAAAATCCGCCTATCCCTTTGAAATTATACAAACAAAAAAAATAATAATAATGATAGGGGATCGCCGCACCGGCAACCATTTCGGATTTTCCAAAGCAAATACTTTTCAAATCAAAAAAGGATTTACCTTATGTCGGAATATACGCCTCAAACAGTAAAACAAGGTTTGCCCGCGCTGGCAAAAAGCACGATTTGGATGTTGAGCTTCGGCTATCTCGGCGTTCAGACGGCCTTTACCCTGCAAAGCTCGCAGATGAGCCGCATTTTTCAAACGCTAGGCGCAGACCCGCACAATTTGGGCTGGTTCTTTATCCTGCCGCCGCTGGCGGGGATGCTGGTGCAGCCGATAGTGGGCTACTACTCCGACCGCACTTGGAAGCCGCGCTTAGGCGGCCGCCGCCTGCCGTATCTGCTTTACGGTACACTGATTGCGGTTATCGTGATGATTTTGATGCCGAACTCGGGCAGCTTCGGTTTCGGCTATGCGTCGCTGGCGGCTTTGTCGTTCGGCGCGCTGATGATTGCGCTGTTGGACGTGTCGTCGAATATGGCGATGCAGCCGTTTAAGATGATGGTCGGCGATATGGTCAACGAGGAGCAGAAAAGCTACGCCTACGGGATTCAAAGTTTCTTAGCAAATACGGGCGCGGTCGTGGCGGCGATTCTGCCGTTTGTGTTTGCGTATATCGGTTTGGCGAACACCGCCGAGAAAGGCGTTGTGCCACAAACCGTGGTCGTGGCGTTTTATGTGGGCGCGGCGTTGCTGATTATTACCGGCGCGTTCACCATCTTCAAAGTCAAAGAGTATGATCCGGAAACCTACGCCCGCTACCACGGCATCGACGTAGCCGCGAATCAGGAAAAAGCCAACTGGTTTGAACTCTTAAAAACCGCACCTAAAGCGTTTTGGACGGTTACTCTGGTACAGTTTTTCTGCTGGTTCGCCTTCCAATATATGTGGACTTACTCGGCAGGCGCGATTGCGGAAAACGTCTGGCACACCACTGATGCGTCTTCCGTAGGTTATCAGGAGGCGGGTAACTGGTACGGCGTTTTGGCGGCGGTGCAGTCGGTTGCGGCGGTGATTTGTTCGTTTGTATTGGCGAAAGTGCCGAATAAATACCATAAGGCGGGTTATTTCGGCTGTTTGGCTTTGGGCGCGCTCGGCTTTTTCTCCGTTTTCTTCATCGGCAACCAATACGCGCTGGTGTTGTCTTACACCTTAATCGGCATCGCTTGGGCGGGCATTATCACTTATCCGCTGACGATTGTGACCAACGCCTTGTCGGGCAAGCATATGGGCACTTACTTGGGTCTGTTTAACGGTTCTATCTGTATGCCTCAGATCGTCGCTTCTCTGCTGAGCTTTATCCTCTTCCCTATGTTGGGCAGCCATCAGGCAACCATGTTCTTGGTTGCAGGCGCAGTCTTGCTGCTGGGAGCCTTCTCAGTATGTCTGATTAAAGAGACCCACGGCGAATAATCCATCAATACCATCGGCAAAGGCCGTCTGAAACTTCTGCCGACGCTTTATCCGATTCAATAAGGCAAACCGTATTTCCAAACGGTTTGCCATAAAACCATCAAAACAGGAGCTTTACGATGTACACAAGAATTATGGAAATCAGCCCTTGGACGCTGCGTTCGGCAAAGCTGGAAAAAGAACACAAACGGCTGCAAGAGAGCCTGACCAGCTTGGGCAACGGCTATATGGGTATGCGCGGCAGCTTTGAAGAAACCTATTCCGCCGACAGCCACTTGGGTACCTACATCGCCGGTGTGTGGTTTCCCGACAAAACCCGCGTCGGCTGGTGGAAAAACGGCTACCCCAAATATTTCGGCAAAGCCATCAACGCGCTCAATTTCAGCAAAGTCAAAATCTTTGTTGACGGGCAGGAAGTGGATTTGGCAAAAAACGGTGTTGCCGGCTTCTCCGTCGAACTCGATATGCAGCACGGCGTGTTGCGCCGCTCGTTCACCGTATTCGGTGTGCGTTTCAATGTGTGCAAATTCCTGTCCGTCGCGCAAAAAGAGCTGGCGGTTATCCGCTGGGAAGCCGTATCCGTTGACGGTAAAACCCACCAAGTCCGCATCGATTCTATCATCGACGCCGACGTGAAAAACGAAGACTCCAACTACGAAGAAAAATTCTGGCAGGTATTGGACAAAGGCGTTTCAGACGGCCTCTCCTACATTGCCGCCCAAACCGTTGCCAACCCTTTCGGCGTGGAACAATTCATCGTCAATGCAGAGCAAACCTTCGCCGGCAGCTTCAAAGCCCTCGGCGGCAGCCAAACCGACTGGCAGGTCTCCAATTCTTTCGAGGCCGAAGTCGGCAGCACCCCCGAAACCTTTGAAAAACGGGTTATTGTTACCACCAGCCGCGATTATCAAGGCTTGGAAGCAGTGAAAGCCGCAGGCCGCGCCTTGTCGGAAAAAGTCGCAGGCGTTGCATTTGAAAGCTTGCTGGAGGCGCACAAAGCAGGCTGGCTGCACCGTTGGGAAATCGCCGACGTGGTCATCGAAGGCAGCGACGAAGCACAGCAGGGCATCCGCTTCAACCTGTTCCAACTGTTCTCCACCTACTACGGCGAAGACGCGCGTCTGAACATCGGCCCGAAAGGCTTTACCGGCGAAAAATACGGCGGCGCGACCTATTGGGACACCGAAGCCTACGCAGTGCCGCTCTACCTCGCGCTGGCGGAACCCGAAGTTACCCGCAACCTGCTGCAATACCGCCGCAACCAACTGCCACAGGCGCAACACAACGCGCGCGAACAGGGCTTGGCGGGCGCACTCTATCCGATGGTAACGTTTACAGGCGTCGAGTGCCACAACGAATGGGAAATCACCTTCGAGGAAATCCACCGCAACGGCGCGATTCCTTATGCCATCTACAACTACACCAACTACACCGGCAATGAAAGCTATCTTGCCAAAGAAGGCTTGGAAGTCTTGGTCGAAGTGTCCCGCTTCTGGGCGGACCGCGTCCACTTCTCCAAACGCAACGGCAAATACATGATTCACGGCGTAACCGGTCCGAACGAATACGAAAACAACATCAACAACAACTGGTACACCAACACCCTCGCCGCATGGGTATTGGACTACACCCGCGAAGCCTTGGCGAAATACCCGCGTCCGGATTTGAACGTGCGTGCCGCCGAGTTGGAAAAATGGGCGGACATCAGCGCGAATATGTACCGTCCGTATGACGAAGAACTCGGCGTATTCGTACAACACGACGGCTTCCTCGACAAAGACATCCGCCCCGTGTCCGCGCTTTCGCCCGACGATTTGCCGCTCAACCAGAAATGGTCGTGGGACAAAATCCTGCGTTCGCCCTTCATCAAACAGGCGGACGTATTGCAAGGCATCTACTTCTTCGGCGACCGTTTCAATATCGACGAAAAACGCCGCAACTTCGACTTCTACGAACCGATGACCGTGCATGAAAGCTCGTTGTCGCCGTGTATCCACTCTATTCTCGCCGCCGAACTGGGCAAAGAAGAAAAAGCCGTGGAAATGTACCAGCGCACCGCCCGCCTAGACTTGGACAACTACAACAACGACACCGAAGACGGCCTGCACATCACCTCCATGACCGGCTCGTGGCTCGCCATCGTCCAAGGTTTCGCCCAAATGAAAACCTGGGGCGGCACACTCAGCTTCGCACCGTTCCTGCCGAGCGCATGGACAGGCTACGCCTTCCATATCAACTACCGAGGCCGTCTGATTAAAGTCGCAGTCGGCAAAGAAAACGTCGTCTTCACCCTGCTCAAAGGCGAGCCGCTCGATTTGCAGGTGTACGGCAAAGACATCACACTCAACGGCAGCCACACTGTCGCGTTGGAAAAATAAGGAGGGCGAAAAATGACGTTTACCGCAGTGCTCTTTGACCTCGACGGCGTCATCACCGACACCGCCGAATACCACTACCGCGCATGGAAAAAGCTCGCCGAAGAACTGGGCATCAGCATCGACCGCAAGTTTAACGAGCAGCTCAAAGGCGTGTCGCGCGACGATTCGCTCAAACGCATCCTCGCACACGGCGGCAAAACCGTCGGCGAAGCCGAGTTCGCCGAACTGACCCGCCGCAAAAACGACAACTACGTCGAGATGATTCAGGCAGTCAAACCCGAAGACGTGTACCCCGGCATTTTGCCGCTGCTGGAAGCATTGAGGGCAAACGGCAAAAAAATCGCCCTCGCATCTGCCAGTAAAAACGGCCCGTTCCTGCTCGAACGCATGGGGCTGACCCACTTCTTCGACGCCATTGCCGACCCTGCCGCCGTCGCGCATTCCAAACCCGCCCCCGACATCTTCCTCGCCGCAGCCGAGGGCGTGGGTGCGGACATCCGCCGCTGCATCGGCATCGAAGACGCAGCAGCAGGAGTAGCCGCCATCAAAGCCGCCGGCGCCTTGCCTATCGGCGTGGGCAAAGCCGAAGACTTGGGCAGCGACATCGCGCTGGTGTCCGATACCGCCGAGCTGACCTACGCCTACCTGCAAAACGTGTGGGCACAGTCGGGCAGGTAAAACGCGTCAGATAAAGTGTTAAGGAAGTAAAAGGTCGTCTGAACAGTGTTTCAGACGGCCTTTCTGCTTTTAGAACAGATTGATAACCCAACTTACGCAACCCTAAAAACTAAATGCCAATTTCTTAACCATGCTATTCAAATTTATTTGAACGATTTCCTCTGGCCTGTCAACCTTAACAATCACTATTAAAATGCGCACCGATGTTCTGTCTCCGCCTGTATGCGGCTTGGGCGACGGCGAGGCTGCATTCGAGCAGGTTGCGGTTTTCGTATTCGGACGCGGTGTGCGGTTCGGCTTGGTTTTGCTTCCAAAGCCGCAGTTGGACGATGGCGCGGCGCAGGCCGGTATCGTTGCGGAGGATGCCGAGATGGTGTTGGTTGAAGGCTTGCAGGACGGGACGGCTGAAGGTGTTTTGGAGGTCGTCTGAAAAGATGCACGCTTCGGCGGTGGGGTTTTCAGACGACCTTTTGGACGGTGCGGTTTGGAATGCTTGTCCGTCCGCGATGGTTTGGGCGGCAAGCCTGGCGGTAACGACGCATTCGAGCAGGGAGTTGCTGGCGAGGCGGTTGGCTCCGTGCAAGCCGGTGCAGGCGGTTTCGCCTAAGGCGTAGAGCTGCGGCAGGGAGGTTCTGCCGCTGGGGTCGGTTTGGATGCCGCCGCAGGTGTAGTGTTGTACGGGGCGGACGGGGATGGCTTGGCGCGTGATGTCCAAACCGCATTGGGACAGGCAGTGCCGATGGATGGACGGGAAATGCTGACGGATGAACTCTGAGGGTTGACGGCTGATATCGAGCGAGACGAAGTCTTGCGTTTGTTTGGCGATTTCGGCGGCGATGGCGCGGGCAACGATGTCGCGCGGCGCGAGTTCGGCGCGGCGGTCGTAATGCGGCATAAACCGTTCGCCCGCTTGGTTGGTCAGGATGCCGCCTTCGCCGCGCACGGCTTCGGAAATCAGGAAGGTGCGGCCGTTTTCAGACGACCTTGCCAAGCCTGTGGGGTGGAATTGGATAAATTCGAGGTTTTCGACTGCGCAGCCTGCGCGTATCGCCATGGCGATGGCGTCTCCCGTGCATTCGGGCGGCGTGGTGGTGGCGGCGTAAATCTGTCCCAAGCCGCCGCCTGCGAGTACGGTATGGCGGGCGCGGATGCGGTAGGTTTCTTGCGTTCGGCAGTCGAGGACGGTCAGTCCGCACGCTGCGCCTGATTCGGTTTGAACGTCCAACGCCATCTGCCGCTCGCAAACGCGGATGTTCGGGCGGCGGCGTATTTGGGCAATCAGGCTCTGCATGACGGCTTCGCCCGTGTAGTCGGCAACGTGGGCGATTCGGCGGCAGGTATGCCCGCCTTCGCGCGTCAGGTGCAGGTCGTTATGATTCCGGTCGAACGCCACACCCTGCGCCAGCAGCCATTCGATTGCCGGTTTGCCCTGCGACAGGATGGTGCGGACGGCGGCTTCGTCGCACAAACCCGCGCCCGCCTCCAAGGTATCGGCAACGTGTTTTTCGATGTCGTCCTCTCCCGACCACGCCGCCGCAATCCCGCCTTGCGCATGACGGCTGGCAGTGTCGTCCAGCCGGTTTTTGCACAAAATGACGATGCGGAACGATTCAGGCAGCGACAGGGCGAGCGTCAGTGCCGCCAGCCCGTTTCCGGCAATCAATACGTCGCAATCGGTTTGCATGGTGTTGTCCTTGTTTGAGAGGTCGTCTGAAACGGCAATATGGACGGCAAATCAGGCGGGACCCATGCCGTTGAACACATCCCCGCGTTTGAGTCCTGCCGCGAAGTCGAGCATACGCTGCAAAGGCAGTTTGGCGGCTTCGCCCAGCTTTCTGTCCAACAGAATTTCGTTGTGTACGCTTGTCAGGGCGTATTTGATGCCGCCCAGCGAATTCATTGCCATCCACGGGCAGAACGCGCAGCTTTTGCAGCTTCCGCCGTTGCCCGCCGTCGGCGCGGCGATGAATTCTTTGTCGGGCGCCTGCTTTTGCATTTCGTGCAGGATGCCCAAATCGGTCGCCACGATGAATTTTTTTTCAGGACGCGATACGGCGGCTTTGAGCAATTTACTGGTCGAGCCGACCACGTCGCCCAGTTCGATGACGCTTTGCGGTGATTCGGGATGAACCAGCACCACCGCATCGGGGTGTTCCACCTTCAACGCCGCCAGTTCCTGCCCCTTGAATTCGTTATGGACGATACACGAACCCTGCCACAACAGCATATCCGCGTCTGTTTCGCGGCGGATGTAGTCGCCGAGGTGGCGGTCGGGTCCCCAAATCAGCTTCTCACCGCGTGATTTCAGATACGACACGATTTCCAACGCCACCGAAGACGTTACCACCCAGTCGGCACGCGCTTTCACGGCGGCGGAAGTGTTGGCGTACACCACCACCGTGTGGTCGGGGTGTTGGTCGCAAAACGCCGAAAACGCTTCTTCGGGACAACCCAAATCCAAAGAACATTCCGCTTCCAAATCAGGCATCAGCACTGTTTTTTCAGGGCAGAGGATTTTCGCACTCTCGCCCATAAAGCGCACGCCCGCCACTACCAGCGTACCGGCTTCGTGTTCCGCACCGAAGCGCGCCATCTCCAACGAATCGCCCACGCATCCGCCCGTTTCCAAAGCCAAATCCTGAATCAGCGGATCAACGTAATAATGCGCTACCAAGACCGCGTTTTTCTCCTTCAGCAAAGTCTTGATTTCGTCTTTCAGACGACCTGCCGTCTCGCGGTCGGGCGTGTCGGCAACCTTCGCCCACGCCTGACGGATTTGGCAGGCGGAAGTCGGTGTCTGGATGAGGGGCATATCGTAGTCGAACGAGCGGCGGGCGGCGGTTTGCATGATGTTTCCTTGTAGCTGGTTTTCAGACGGCATGAAGGTTTGCCGTCTGCTTTTCAAACTGTTTTTATATTATGCTCAACTTGAGTATAATAAGCAAGGTCGTCTGAAAACAGGTTTGCGATACTGCAAAACCGACCTGCTTGTCCCGACAAGCCGCTTTGGTTTATAGTGGATTAACAAAAACCAGTACGGCGTTGCCTCGGCCTTAGCTCAAAGAGAACGATTCTCTAAGGTGCTCAAGCACCAAGTGAATCGGTTCCGTACTATCTGTACTGTCTGCGGCTTCGTCGCCTTGTCCTGATTTTTGTTAATTCACTATACAATAAAGCCTTTCCCACCCGCAGAAAGCCGAGCATGGACGCCTACCCCGAAGCCGAAGCCCCGCCGCAAAGCATCGTCGAGCTGGTTTCCGTATTGATTGCCGTTACCGACGGCGGCCTGCGGGTATTAACCGTCGCCCAAGGCACGCTCCTGCCCAACGGCCCGCTCTCCCCCCTGCGCAATTCCCTGCAGGCGGGCGTAAAGCTTTGGGTCGCCAAGCAGACTTCGCAGCCTATGGGCTATGTGGAACAGCTTTACACCTTTGTCGATACCCACCGCCGCAACGAACACGGCATGCCCGTCTTGTACGTCAGCTATTTGGGGCTGGTGCGCGAGGCAGCCGACAGCATCCTGCATCCTGACGCGAAATGGCAGGACTGCTACGGCTATTTCCCGTGGGAAGACTTGCGCACCGATGGCGGACAGCGCGATGCCGTCGTCAGCCGCCTGCGCATTTGGGCAAACTCGGCGGACACGGAGGAAGTCCGCCAAAAGCGGCTCAAGCGCATTCATTTGTGTTGGGGCGTCGAACCGGAAAACTGGTCGGAAGAATACGTTTTGCAACGCTATGAAATGCTGTATGAAAGCGGCTTGATAGCGGAAGCCGCCGAGCCGCAGGCAAACTTCGACTTCACGCTCACGGGGCAGCCCATGCGCCACGACCACCGCCGCGTGTTGGCGACCGCCCTGTCCCGCCTGCGTGCCAAAATCAAATACCGCCCCGTGATTTTCGAACTGATGCCGCCCGAATTCACGCTGCTGCAACTGCAAAACAGCGTCGAAGCCATCAGCGGCAGATTGCTGCACAAGCAAAACTTCCGCCGCCAGATTCAGCAGCAAAACCTCATCGAGCCGTCGGATACCGGCGTATCGGGCAGCAAAGGCCGCCCCGCGCAGCTTTACCGCTTCCGCGACGACGTCCTGCCCGACAGGTTGATTTCGGACATCGGACTGCCGCTGGGCAGCCGTTAGCCCGTTTTCAGACGACCTATAGTGGATTAACAAAAATCAGGACAAGGCGACGAAGCCGTAGACAGTACAGATAGTACGGAACCGATTCACTTGGTGCTTGAACACCTTACCAGGAACTATGGAAGTTTTAAAAAAGATTGGCACCACAGGCAACTCAGCCACAGGCAAACTTTTTCCAGATTTACCTCGCACAAATAAGGGATGGACTGAAAAAACACAAGTGCAATTCAAGCTTGAAGGCCAAGGAAAACCACATGTGAATAAAGGAAAAGGGGTAGTCAATACAGGGCTGGGGAAATCTGGCGGCAAAGAAGCTTTTGAGAAACAGATTATTTATTTTGAAAAAATTGGAGATGTAAAATGAGTTATTTGATTTTGGATGATGATATGTATTTAATCTATGATTTTAAAAAAGTCATGAAAAGAGAAAAAGAATTTATTGAAAAGACAAGATTATTATCATTAAATGACGAAAGTATCTTTGGCATCAAAAAAGACAAAGGATTGTTTGCGTCGGATGAATGGTGGGCTAATATTGATTCCGGACAGATTATCACCAGAAGCGTTTCCGGAGTAATATCGTCAATATATGAGGCAGGAATGGAAAGAAGAAACATACCGAATAGTTTTAGTTTTATAGATGGTGAAGGCATCGTAAGGAATGAAAGTATGTATATGATGAATAAATCCGACAGACATTTATTTTGTGAAGGGAAAAAAATTGCTATTTTTTACGCGTATGACGAATTAAAAAGATCAAAACAAAAAAAGGAGACGTAATTGATTTGGAAAACAACTATGTTGAGCAAGTCATTGAAATGGCAATTTCAAAATAATCAGATGACGCCGGAGAGAATTGTTCTCTTTGAGCTAAGGCGAGGCAACGCCGTACTGGTTTTTGTTAATCCACTATAAAATGAAGTTTTGCCCCATCGGTGCAACACCAATATTTTTCAACAAAGGAAACCCCATGCCGTCTGAAAACACCCTCTTCCCCCTGCCCGACACCCTGTTGCGCCCCATGGTCGAACAAGCCTTGAGCGAAGATTTGGGCAGGCGCGGCGACATTACGTCCGCCGCCGTCATCGCGCCTGACAAAACCGCCAAACTCTTCCTCGTCAGCCGCGAAAACGGCGTCATCGCCGGCATGGACTTGGCGCGCCTCGCCTTTCAGACGATGGATCCGTCCGTCCGCTTTCAAGCCGAAATCCAAGACGGGCAAGCCGTCCGCGCAGGTCAGACGCTTGCCGCCGTCGAAGGCAACGCCCGCGCGCTGCTCGCCGCCGAACGCACCGCTCTCAACTACCTCACGCACTTGAGCGGCATCGCCACCGCCACCGCGCGTGCCGTTGCCGAAGTCGCCGAATACGGCACAGACATCGTGTGCAGCCGCAAAACCATCCCCTTGCTGCGCGTCCTGCAAAAATACGCCGTCAGGGCGGGCGGCGGCGTAAACCACCGCATGGGCTTGGACGACGCCGTACTCATCAAAGACAACCACCTCGCCTATTGCGGCAGCATCGCCCAAGCCGTGCAGCAGGCAAAACAGGCTGTCGGAGCATTGACCTGCGTGGAAATCGAAGTCGACACGTTGGCACAACTGGACGAAGCCATCGCAGCGGGCGTGGAACGGATTTTGCTGGACAACATGGACGACGAAACCCTGAAAGAAGCGGCAAACCGCTGCCACACGCAAACTGCCTACCCCCACACCGTCTATTGCGAAGCATCGGGCGGTATCGGCTTCGACCGCCTGAAGCGCGTGGCGCAAACCGGCGTGGACGGCATTGCCCTCGGCTATCTGACCCACAGCAGCCGATCGTTGGATATAGGTTTGGATTTCGTGGCGTGAGTTTTAGGGTGCGGGCGGCTGTCTGATATGTCAGGCAAGGAACCGCTTAACCGTAATCCGGTTATTGCCTCAGGGAGGGAATGCCGTCTGAAAGATTCTTCAGACGGCATTTTTCGTGAAGGTCGTGATGCTTTAGAAAAAACAGCATTTCAGGCAGGTATTTTGTTTGCCCGAAGGTGCGGAGGCATCGGCAGGGCAAGGCGTACGGCGGTTGTAAGGCATCTTTTGAACAATGCGGATGATTCCGGCCGGCGGCAGGACAGGGAAAAGGACGGGGAAGGCAGTTTTATGCCGTCTGAAGGTCTGCCTTTACGCTTGTTTGTAAAAATAGTGGTAAAAGGAACATACAATCCTGTACAATCATATATAAATAATTGATTTATAATATAATTTATAAAGATAATCACAATCATCCATATCTGCCGCCCGTCAATCCGCTTGGCGGGCGGAAAAGGTTTTAGGAATACCGATGAACACAATACCGCTCCACACCATACTCAAACTTATGGCGCATCCCGAACGTATGGCGATACTGCTCCAACTTTTGGACGGCGATTGCAATATTGCCGAGCTGTCCGAATCCCTGTCCATGCCTGCGACAGCGGTTTCCAACCATTTGAGCCGACTGCGCGTGGAAGGTCTGGTGGACTTTACGCGTTACCACCGCATTATCGAATACCGCCTGATTTCCGAAGACGCGGCGGCGATTCTGCACACGGTTCGCGATTTGGAAAACAAACGCGTGGCATAGTGTTAGAATCCTTTCCTTTTGCCGTCTGAACGTTTCAGACAGCATTTTTCGGAAATGTTATGAAAATTACCACTTGGAATGTCAATTCGCTCAATGTGCGGCTGCCGCAGGTGCAAAACCTGCTTGCCGATAATCCGCCGGATATCCTTGTTTTACAAGAACTCAAGCTCGATCAGGACAAGTTTCCCGCCGCCGCCTTGCAGATGATGGGTTGGCACTGTGTCTGGAGCGGGCAGAAAACCTACAACGGTGTGGCGATCATCAGCCGCAGCGTGCCGCAGGACGTGCATTTCGGTTTGCCTTCCCTGCCGGATGACCCGCAACGCCGCGTGATTGCGGCGACCGTAGGCGGCGTGCGCGTCATCAATGTCTATTGCGTCAACGGCGAGGCTTTGGACAGCCCCAAATTCAAATATAAGGAACAGTGGTTTGCCGCACTGACGGAGTTTGTCCGCGATGAAATGACCCGCTACGGCAAACTGGTGCTGCTGGGCGATTTCAATATCGCGCCTGCCGATGCGGACTGTTACGACCCTGAAAAATGGTATGAAAAAATCCACTGTTCGTCCGTCGAACGGCAGTGGTTTCAAAATCTGCTGGATTTGGGATTGACCGACAGCCTGCGCCAAGTCCATCCCGAAGGCGCGTTCTATACCTGGTTCGACTATCGCGGCGCGATGTTCCAACGCAAACTGGGCCTGCGTATCGACCATATATTGGTTACGTCCGAAATGGCGGCCGTTTTGAAGGATGTCCGTGTCGATTTGGATACGCGCGCTTTAGAGCGTCCGAGCGACCACGCGCCCGTGGCGGCGGAATTCGATTTGTAATTCGGGAAAGGCAAATGCCGTCTGAAACTTCGCAGAGTTTCAGACGGCATTTTGATTGAATATCCGTTTAAACGATGAGGTTGCAGAGGGTATCGCGGTATGGCGGTAACGTCTGCAAGGTTGGACTGCGCTTGCACGCCATCGTCTGCAAGCCGCGGTTTCCCGGCAAACGGCAAGGCGTTATCCATAGAATTACAGTCGGGGAAAAGGGAGTACGGCTGCGCTTGCGGATATGGAAATGCCGTCTGAAGGTTGTTCAGACGGCATTCCTTTTGCGCGGGGCTTACATTTGCTGTGCCGCATTGACGGCGCGTTGGTCGGGGTTGATCAGGATTTCCACCCGGCGGTTTTGCGCGCGGCCTTCAGCCGTAGCGTTGGAAGCGACCGGCATATGCGAACCGTAGCCGTAAACCGCCAGTCGCGAAGCCGCCACGCCGCGGGATTGCAGATAGTAGGCAACCGCTTGGGCGCGGTGTTGCGAAAGCGGATTGTTGACGGCATCGGAACCCGTGTTGTCGGTGTGCCCGTTGATGGTCAGCGTGGTATCCGGATATTGCACCAGCGTTTGTGCGGCAGTATTCAGCGCAAATTGCGCATTGTTGCTTAAAACCGCGCTGCCGGTGGCAAAGGTAACGTTTTCGGGCATTACCAGCTTGATTTGGTTACCTTGGCGTTGAACCTGGACTTGTGTGCCGGTAAGGCTTTGGCGGAGCCGCTGCTCTTGATAGTCCATATAACCGCCGATGCCCGCACCGATTGCGCCGCAGGCAAGCGCGGAATTGCGTGCGCCTTTGCCGCTATGGGTCAGTGCGCCGACGATGCCGCACACTGCCGCGCCGCCCAAACCGTACATGGCGGATTTGCTTGGGGACTGCTGTCCGGTTACAGGGTCGGCAACGCAGCCGGAAAGCGCGAGTGCAGATGCGGTCAGCACGACGGTAAAGGGTTTGAAGAAAGTCATGGTGTTTCCTTCCGTGTATATGTCAAACCGTACAACTATAAACAATCATGCCGTCCAAATAAGCGGCGTTAACCTGAAATTACCCGATTTTTCCCGAAACAACACCGGTTTGTCGGTATTTGCGCCGAAACTTCCGCCATATCCACAAAAAACGGACCTTGACATCATAACCGACCGAGCCAGCACCTAGTATCAGCAATACCGCCGAAACGGGCAGGGCGAAGTGGTGTCCGATTTTATGGTAGCCCCACGCACCGATGATGCCGCCGAGCAGAAAGGCCTGCATCATGCCGCTGAGCAGCCACATTTTGGGTTTGTTGACGCGGACGTGCGGCAGGCGGGGATGGTGGGTTTTGGAGTAATACAGGGCGCGTGAGATTTCGATGCCCAAGTCGGTCGCCGTACCCGTCATGTGGGTCGAGCGGATCGCGCCGCCCGATAAGAGCGTCATCACCGTGTTGTGCATACCCATGATGAAACAGAGCAGAAACAGCGCGAGGGAAGGGAAGACCAAGCCTCCGTCCGTATCCCATTGCAGCGCGGTAATGCCGAACAGGCCGAAAACCAGCAGGTAAACCGCTTCCAGCCACATCGACAACCCGTAGCTGCCCCGAAAGCGCATTTGCTGCGTCCATAAGATCACCCAGCCCGAATGCGCCGCACCCGCGATGAAACACAACACGCTGACCATCGCTACCGCCGCCGCCGTCCATTGCTTCAGATATACCATGTCCGCCAGCAACGACATCGAGCCGGTAACGTGCGACGTGTAGCGGGCAAATGCAAAAAAACCGCCGGCATTGATTGCGCCGGCAAGCAGCGACATGATGTAGCCCAATCGGCGGAAACGCGCATCCGAAATGTGGTGTTCGTGCAGGTAGGGGCGGTCGGCCTGCCAAAACGGCGGGATGTGGTGGCGGCTGCGGCGGGCGTGTTTGGCGTGGCGGTCGGATTCGTTCATAATGGGCGGACGGTTCGGACGGAAAATTCAAAACTCGCATTTTATAGCGGAAACGGCAACGGGGCGAACTTCACAAGTGCTTGAAAAGAGCGTACATTAAACCTGTTTTCAATCAGAGGGCAGACACCATGCGTCCACACATCGCGGTCATCGCCGCAATACTCATACTGACTGCCTGCGCCACACCCGAACAGCAGGCGGCACGCCGTCAGGCGCAGCAACGCTACGAACAGGACCTGCAAGTCGCCCTTGCAGCGCAATGCGACCGCGAGACTGCACAGCTTATCCGCCGTCAGTTCGATTCAGGATATGCGCCCATGCCCGATGCCGAAAGACAGATATTTAAAACACGCTATACCGAAAAGCTTTCCGATCCCATGTTCCAAGCCTGTTACAAAATGGCGTGGCAGAACTACATCTCGCAACAGCAGCTGAAAGAAGTACGCCTGTACCGCTATTACGACGATTGGGGCTATCCGTTTTACCGTCCTTGGTGGTAGTCAGAAGCGGCGGCATATGCCGTCTGAACGCGCCTACTGTCTATAAACCGCAATACCGTTTACAATGACCGCCTGTTTCACCACATACCCGAACGCAACAATGAGAATCAGGCTGGGGCGGCACAACGCGCCCGACTTTCCGCACGGGGCCGCCGTAACCATAGGTAACTTCGACGGCGTACACCTCGGACACAAACACATCCTCCAAAAACTCCGCCTCGAAGCCGACACGCGCGGATTACCCGTCGTGGCCGTCGTTTTCGAACCCCAACCCAAAGAATTTTTCGCACTCCGCACCGGCAGGATGCCGCCGTGCCGGATCAGCCCCCTGCGCACCAAGCTCGAATTATTGGAAGGCACAGGCTGCGTCGATGCCGTCTGGGTTTTGCGTTTCGATCAAAATTTTTCCGAAATATCCGCGCAAGCATTTATCAACCGCCTGCTGCGTCAAACCTTGAATACGCGTTATTTGCTCGTCGGCGACGATTTCCGTTTCGGTGCGGGGCGGGAAGGCTGTTTTGAACTTTTGGCACAACAGCCCGATATGCAAACCGAGCGCACGCCTTCCGTCATCGTCGAAGACATCCGCACCAGCAGTACCGCCGTGCGACAAGCCCTTTCAGACGGCAACCTTGCCTATGCGAAAAAACTTTTGGGGCACGACTACGTTTTGGGGGGCAGGGTGGTGCACGGCAGAAAACTCGGACGCACCCTAAATGCCCCAACCGCCAATATCCGCCTGCCCGGCCACCGTTATGCCCTCGGCGGCGTGTTTGTCGTCGAAGCAGACGGCGCATTCGGCACGCGGCGCGGCGTGGCGAGCTTCGGCTTCAATCCCACCGTTGATAGCAGCTGTTCTCAAAAGCTTGAAGTCCACCTGTTCGACTTTCAAGGCGACCTGTACGGACAACGGCTGAATGTCCGCTTCCTGCACAAACTGCGCGATGAGGAAAAGTTTGACGGTATGGAAGAACTGAAAAGGCAGATTGAAGCCGATATGGAAGCCGCAAAGTGTTGGTAGAAAAACCTTATACAAACCATCCGATTGGGCTACAATCAATCTTTTAACTTTTCAGACGGCATAGGGGTTTCCCGTTGTGAAATACTGTTTGAGGCGCAATGCCGTCTGAAACCGAAATATTGTAACAATAGAGATTAAAAAATGACCGATTACAGTAAAACCGTAAACCTGCTCGAGAGCCCGTTTCCAATGCGCGGCAATCTTGCCAAGCGCGAGCCTGCATGGCTGAAAAGCTGGTACGAGCAAAAACGCTACCAAAAACTGCGCGAAATCGCCAAAGGCCGTCCGAAATTCATCCTGCACGACGGTCCTCCGTATGCCAACGGCGACATCCACATCGGTCATGCCGTCAATAAAATCCTCAAAGACATCATTATCCGCAGCAAAACCCAAGCCGGTTTTGATGCGCCTTATGTGCCGGGTTGGGACTGCCACGGTTTGCCTATCGAAGTAATGGTAGAAAAACTGCACGGCAAAGACATGCCCAAAGCGCGCTTCCGCGAATTATGCCGCGAATACGCCGCCGAACAAGTTGCCCGCCAGAAAAAAGACTTTATCCGCTTGGGCGTGTTGGGCGATTGGGACCGTCCTTACCTGACTATGGATTTTAAAACCGAAGCCGATACCGTGCGTATGCTTGGTGAAATCTACAAATCCGGCTATCTCTACCGGGGCGCGAAACCGGTTCAATTCTGCTTGGACTGCGGTTCTTCGCTGGCGGAAGCGGAAGTGGAATACAAAGACAAAGTATCGCCCGCGATTGACGTGGGTTATCCGTTTAAAGACACTGCCGCGCTTGCCGCCGCATTCGGTTTGGCAGGCATCGAGGGCAAAGCGTTTGCCGTCATTTGGACGACTACGCCTTGGACGCTGCCGGCGAGCCAAGCCGTATCGGCGGGCGCGGACGTGGTGTATCAACTGATCGATACGCCCAAAGGCAAATTGGTATTGGCGAAAGACTTGGCGGAAGACGCGCTCAAACGTTACGGTTTTTCAGACGACATTGCTATTCTTGCCGAAACCACCGGCGACAAGCTGGAAAACCTGCACATGAACCATCCGTTCCTCGAACGCGATATTCCCATGCTTAACGGCGAACACGTTACCACCGATGCCGGTACCGGCTTGGTACACACCGCCCCTGCGCACGGTTTGGAAGACTACGCCGTCTGCAACAAATACGGCATCGAGCTTTACAACCCTGTCAACGCCGAGGGCAAATACATCGGCGAAACGCCGCGCGTTGCCGGTATGCGTGTTTGGGAGGCGAACCCCGTCATCCTGCAATGGTTGGAAGAAACCGGCAACCTCTTGGCAAGCAGCAAAATCGAACACAGCTACGCACACTGCTGGCGCCACAAAACGCCGTTGATTTACCGTGCGACCGGCCAATGGTTTGTCGGTATGGACAAAGCAGGTGCCGACGGTAAAACCTTGCGCGACAAAGCCATCAAAGCCGTTGACGATACCGAGTTTTTCCCGTCTTGGGGGCGCGCGCGTTTGGAAGCTATGATTGAAGGCCGTCCCGACTGGGTGGTTTCGCGCCAACGCTACTGGGGCACGCCGATGACTTTCTTTGTCCACAAAGAAACGGGCGAGCTGCATCCGGACTCTGCCGAACTTTTGGAAAAAGTCGCGCAAAAAATCGAAGAAAAAGGCATCGAAGCGTGGTTCTCTCTGGATAAGGGCGAACTCTTAAGCGCGGAAGATTGCGAAAATTACGACAAACTCCCTGACACGATGGACGTGTGGTTCGACTCGGGTTCGACTCATTATTCCGTTGTGAAACAACGCGAAGAATTGGAATGGCCGGCGGATTTGTACCTCGAAGGCAGCGACCAACACCGGGGCTGGTTTCAATCGTCTATGCTGACCGGCTGCGCCTCATCAATGGGTCGCGCCCCGTACAAACAGCTGTTGACCCACGGTTTCGTTGTAGACGGCGAAGGCAAAAAAATGTCGAAATCCATCGGCAACGTCGTCGCGCCGCAAGAAGTGTATAACGAATTCGGCGCGGACATCCTGCGCCTGTGGGCGGCATCCACCGATTACAGCGGCGAATTGGCGATTTCCAAAGAAATCCTCAAGCGCGTAACCGAAAGCTACCGTCGTATCCGCAATACCTTGAGCTTCCTGTTTGCCAATCTCAGCGACTTTAATCCGATTGAAGATGCCGTGCAACAGGCGGATATGGTGGAAATCGACCGCTACGCCCTGGTGTTGGCGCGTCGGCTGCAAGAGCGTCTGGCAGGCGATTACTATCCGCGTTATGCCTTCCACTTCGCCGTAAAAGACATTGTTTCTTTCTGCTCGGAAGACTTGGGCGCGTTCTACCTCGATATCCTGAAAGACCGCCTCTACACCACCAAAGCCGACAGCCGCGCCCGCCGCAGCGCGCAAACCGCCCTGTACCACATCACGCGCAGCCTGGTTCTCTTGATTGCACCGATTTTGTGCTTTACCGGCGAAGAAGCGTGGGACATCATCGGCGGCGGCGAAGAAGACAGCGTCCTCTTCCACACTTGGCACGAGTTCCCGACCATCAACGAAAAAGCCGAAGCCGAACTGGTGCAAAAATGGACGGCAATCCGCGAAGCCCGCGAAGCGGTAACCGCCGCCATCGAGCCTTTGCGCGCCGACAAAACCGTCGGTTCGTCCTTGCAAGCCGAAGCCGAAATTACGGCTCCGGAAGAAATGGCCGACTATCTGAATGCTTTGGGCGAAGAATTGCGCTTTGCTTTGCTGGTGTCTAAAGCAGAAGTGAAAGTCGGTGATGAACTTGCCGTTGCCGCCAAAGCCAGTGACGGCGAAAAATGCGAACGCTGCTGGCACTACACCCACGATGTGGGCGCAGTAGCAGGCCATGAAACCGTCTGCAAACGCTGTGCAGAGAATGTCGGCGGAGAAGGCGAAACGCGCTATTACGCCTGATAAAGTTTGAGCAAATGCCGTCTGAAACCGCCGAACAGCATTTCAGATGGCATTTTTTGTGCCGCGATTTGTCTTCATAATGGCGGAGGGGTTTCAAGATTGCGGTGTTGTCGGGAATGACGGTTCGGGTATTTCACTGTGCCCGCCCGCGCCTGTCAACGGCGGGTGCATCAAAAATGCCGTCTGAAGGTTCAGACGGCATCGGTGTCGGGGAATCAGCGAGCCGTAGGGTGGGCTTCAGCCTGCTAACCCCACCAAATCCTACCCTGCGCAACTGAAGCGTCATTCCCACGAAAGTGGGAATCTAGAACGCAGGGGTGGAGCAACCGTTTTATCCGATAAGTTTCTGTGCGGACAGGTCTGGATTCCCGCCTGCGCGGGAATGACGGGTTTCAAGATTACGGCATTTGCCGTTTCGGGTACAGGCAGGGGGTTTTCGGGTAAAATGGCACTCTTTTATCCGGTTGTTGAAAAATATGTCTTCATCTGTTTCAAGTAAAACGCGCTATTGGGTATTGGCACTTGCCGCCATCGTGCTGGACCAGTGGTCGAAGTGGGCGGTGCTGTCGTCGTTTCAGTATCGGGAACGCGTCAATGTCATTCCTTCCTTTTTCGATCTGACCTTGGTGTACAACCCGGGCGCGGCGTTCAGCTTCCTTGCCGATCAGGGCGGCTGGCAAAAATACTTTTTTTTGGTGCTGGCGGTGGCGGTGAGTGCGTATTTGGTACGCGCTATCTTGCGCGACGAGTTTGCAGCCCTCGGAAAAATCGGGGCGGCAATGATTATCGGCGGTGCGTTGGGCAACGTTATCGACCGCCTGATACACGGTCATGTCGTCGATTTCTTATTGTTTTATTGGCAAAATTGGTTTTATCCCGCCTTTAATATTGCCGACAGCTTTATCTGCGTCGGTGCGGTGTTGGCAGTGTTGGACAATATCGTCCATCGCAAAGATAGCAAAAAAACGTGAATGCCGTCTGAACACGGAATGCAAAACTTATGAACGGAAAAACCATCATCCTTGCCAATCCGCGCGGCTTCTGCGCCGGTGTGGATCGGGCAATCAGTATTGTCGAACGTGCTTTGGAAGAATTCGGCGCGCCTATTTATGTGCGCCACGAAGTCGTCCACAACAAATTCGTCGTGGACAACCTGCGTGAAAAAGGCGCGGTGTTTATCGAAGACTTGGCGGAAGTGCCGCCGGGTGCGACGCTGGTTTATTCGGCACACGGCGTATCGAAGGCGGTGCAGCAAGAAGCGGCGGAACGTGGTTTCCGCGTATTTGATGCGACTTGCCCGCTAGTGACGAAAGTGCATAAGGAAGTCGCCCGACTGGATGCCCAAGACTGTGAAATCATCATGATCGGGCATAAGGGGCACGTCGAGGTTGAAGGAACGATGGGGCAGCTTGCGCCGGGCAAAATGCTTTTGGTCGAAACGGTCGGAGATGTGGCAAAACTCGAAATTAAAAACCCCGACAAACTCGCCTATGTCAGCCAAACCACGCTCTCGGTCGATGAAACCAAAGACATCATCGCCGCGCTGAACGCGCGTTTCCCCAATATCCGCAATCCGCACAAGGAAGACATCTGCTATGCGACGACCAACCGGCAAACCGCCGTCAAAGAGCTGGCGGAACAGTGCGACATCGTGATTGTGGTCGGTTCGCCCAATTCGTCCAACAGCAACCGCCTGCGCGAAGTGGCGGCATCGCGCGGAATCGATGCGTATATGGTGGATAATGCAGGCTACCTGCAACGCGCGTGGTTTGAGGGAAAACACAAAGTCGGCGTAACGGCAGGTGCGTCCGCGCCCGAAGTGTTGGTGCAGGAAGTATTGGCAACCATACGCGGATGGGGGCACGAAACCGTACGCGAAGGGGAGGGCGCGGAAGAAAGCATCGTGTTCGTCCTGCCCAAAGAGCTGCGCCGCGAGGGCGAAACCAAACCCGATTTGTGCAAACGTTGACGCAGGCGTTGAATGTTTGGGCAACACAAATGCCGTCTGAACAGGCTTCAGACGGCATTTTTGCCGCGTGCCGGATGCGGAAACCGATCAGGCGTAATGCTGTGCAAGAAAACCGGGCAGTTCGGACAAACCGTCCAATACGGCGAGATGCGGTGCGCCAAGGAGCTGTTCGCGCGAATGTGCGCCGGTGGTCACGCCGACTGCCGCCGCCCCCGCGTTTGCCGCCATATGCAGGTCGTGCGCCGTATCGCCGACGACCAATGCCTCTTTCGGGTCGAGTCCCAGTTCGCGGCAGATTCCGAACACCATTTCGGGCGAGGGTTTGGAGGGATATTCCCCTGCGCAGGCGGTGGCGAGCCAATAGCCGCCGGTGGCGGTTTGGCTGATGGCGTTGTCCAAGCCCGCCCGCCCTTTGCCCGTGGCAACGGCAAGCCGGAAGCCTTGCGCTTTGAGCGTGTCTAGACAGGGCAGTGCTTGAGGAAATAAAGACATATTGCGGTTGTTGGGATTGAGGTAATGTGCGGAATAAGTGCGCGCGATGTCGGCAACGGCGGTTTCAGACGGCATTTCGAGCAGGGCGCGGATGATGGCGGGCAGGCTGTAGCCGATCAGGCTGCGGACGCGTTCCGCTTCGGGCGGCGGAAATCCGCATTCGGCGAAGCTGCGGCGCATCGTGTCGATGATGGGTTGGGTCGTGTCGGCAAGCGTGCCGTCCCAGTCGAAGATGATGAGTTTGGGCGGGGTCATGGCAGGTTGTTTGCGGTGAAAAGTCAGATTTTATGCGGAAAACGCAGACGTGTCGCATTTTCAACAAAATTTGTCGGCTGCGCGATATGTTTTTCCGAACAAGCCGCGTTGTGCTTTATTAAAATAGAACCATTATCATTTATGTGAATGGGACAGTTTATGTCAGTTTTCCGCATCAATATGACCGCCGCCACGGTTTTGGCAGCACTTTCGTCTTCGGTTTTTGCCGCCCAAACGGAAGGTTTGGAAACCGTCCATATTAAGGGGCAGCGTTCGTACAACGCGATTGCCACCGAGAAAAACGGCGATTACAGCTCGTTTGCCGCCACCGTCGGTACAAAAATCCCCGCTTCTTTGCGCGAAATTCCGCAATCCGTCAGCATCATCACCAATCAACAGGTCAAAGACCGCAACGTCGATACGTTTGACCAGTTGGCACGCAAAACGCCCGGCCTGCGCGTGTTGAGCAACGACGACGGACGCTCTTCGGTTTATGCGCGTGGTTACGAATACAGCGAATACAACATCGACGGCCTGCCCGCGCAGATGCAGAGTATCAACGGCACGCTGCCCAACCTGTTCGCCTTCGACCGTGTGGAAGTGATGCGCGGGCCGAGCGGACTGTTCGACAGCAGCGGCGAGATGGGCGGTATCGTGAATCTGGTGCGCAAACGCCCGACCAAAGCGTTCCAAGGTCATGTTGCGGCAGGGTTCGGTACGCACAAACAATATAAAGCCGAGGCGGACGTATCGGGCAGCCTCAATTCAGACGGCAGCGTGCGCGGCCGCGTGATGGCGCAGACTGTCGGCGCGTCTCCGCGTCCTGCCGAGAAAAATAACCACCACGAAACCTTCTACGCGGCGGCGGATTGGGACATCAATCCCGATACGGTTTTGGGCGCGGGCTATCTTTATCAGCAACGCCACCTCGCGCCGTACAACGGTCTGCCTGCCGATGCAGACGGCAAATTACCGTCCCTGCCGCAACACGCATTTGTCGGCGCGGATTGGAACAAATTTAAAATGCACAGCCACGACGTGTTCGCCGATTTGAAACATTACTTCGGCAACGGCGGCTACGGCAAAGTCGGTATGCGCTATTCCGACCGGAAAGCCGATTCCAATTACACGTTTGCGGGCAGCAAACTCAACAATGCCGGAAAAGCCAACGTGGCGGGTTTGGGTACGGACATCAAACAAAAAGCCTTTGCGGTTGACGCAAGTTACAGCCGGCCGTTTGCCTTGGGCAACACCGCCAACGAATTTGTGATTGGTGCGGACTACAACCGTTTCCGCAGCACCAACGAACAAGGAAGGAGTTCGACTGTTAAAAGCAATATCGCCTTGGGCGATTTCCACTCCGCCTCCTATGTTGATTTGATACAAAATGCCCGTGCCGGCGCGCACGGCTACAAGCATACCCTTGACACCGAGAACCTTGATAAATTCGGCGTTTACGGCAAATCCGTCTTCCATCCGGTCGACGGGCTGTCGCTCATCGGCGGCGGACATTTGGGACACTACAAAATCGAGTCGGGCGACGGCAAAACCCTGCACAAAGCCTCAAGAACCAAGTTCACCGGCTACGCAGGCGCGGTTTACGATATAGACGGCAGCAACAGCCTGTACGCCAGCTTCTCCCAACTCTACACACCGCAAACCAGCCTCGGCACCGACGGCAAGCTGCTCAAACCACGCCAAGGCAACCAGTTTGAAGTCGGCTATAAAGGCAGCCATATGGACGACCGCCTCAATACCCGGGTTTCGTTCTACCGCATGAAGGATAAAAACGCCGCCGCACCACTGAATCCGAAAGACCGTAACACCCGTTACGCCGCATTAGGCAAACGCGTGATGGAAGGTGTTGAGACCGAAATCAGCGGCGCGATTACACCGAAATGGCAAATCCATGCAGGTTACAGCTATCTGCACAGCCAAATCAAAACCGCCTCCAATTCACGCGACGACGGCATCTTCCTGCTGATGCCCAAACACAGCGCGAACCTGTGGACGACTTACCAAGTTACGCCCGAGCTGACCATCGGCGGCGGCGTGAACGCGATGAGCGGCATTACTTCATCTGCAGGGATGCATGCAGGCGGTTATGCCACCTTCGATGCGATGGCGGCATACCGCTTCACGCCCAAGCTGAAGCTGCAAATCAACGCCGACAACATCTTCAACCGCCATTACTACGCCCGCGTCGGCGGCACGAACACCTTTAACATTCCTGGTTCGGAGCGCAGCCTAACGGCAAACCTGCGTTACAGTTTTTAAAGACCAATATGCCGTCTGAAACGGCAGCCGCAGCATCATCAAACCACAACAAGCTGCGCGGCATACCCTATGCTTTCACAACTGGAGTATGGCATTGCGAAGGAAAACAGACCGAACCGGCAGGCAGACCGCTTTGCCGGTTCGGTTTTACCGCTTGCCGCCAGTCTGACCCACAAGCC
>ADBE01000006.1 GCA_000176735.1 Neisseria polysaccharea ATCC 43768
CGGGAATCATGGGAATGACGGAAGGTTGCGGGAATCATGGGCATGGCGAAAGGTTGCGGGAATGACGGGAATGGCGAAGTTTCAGACGGCATCGTCCACTCTCTGCCGTCATTCCCGCGCAGGCGGGAATCCAGACCTTAAGGCAGTGGCAATATTCAAAGATTATCTGAAAGTTTAGAGGTTCTAGATTCCCGTTTTCACGGGAATGACGGAATGTTTCGGTAATCACGGGAATTGCGAAGTTTCAGACGGCATTGCAGGTATCCGAAACCATGTAAAAAAGAGGTTCTGCGAAACAGAACCTCTTTTTGCCGCCGTCGGTTCAGCTTTGCCGGGTTTCGACTTGGATCATTTCTTCGGCAGGGACGGTTGCGGCTTCAGACGGCTTGGGCTGTTCGGAACGGCGCAAACCGCGTCCGGCTTGGACTTCGGGTTGAGCCACCCATGCCTTCAATGCGGCAGGGTCGGTTTCGATCAGGACGAGTCCGCCGGTTTGTGCGGTTTCCCGTGCCTGTTCCGCCGCAGCCGTAAAGGTTGCGGTTTCAGACGGCATTTCCTGTGTTTCGGCTTTCGGTGCTACGCCTTCGGGAAGGATGGCGGCAACGGCCTGACGGATTTTTTCTGCCGCATCATAAACCAGTGCGTCGTTGTTTGAAACGGCGGGAGATGCTGTCGGAACGTCCCTTTCTGCAACTGGTTCGGCAATGCTGACGGTAATCGGAGCATTTGCATCGTTTTCCCCGAAAACATGGGCGACAGCGGAACGGACTTTGTCGGCGGTATCGTGAATATTCAGGTACTGTTCGATTTTGGCGGCAGACGGGATATTGCGTTTTTTGCCGTTTTGACGGCGGTCGCGCTGATTGTTGCGCTCGCGGCGTTCTTTGGCATCTCGGCTGTCGCGTTCGCGGCGGTTGCGTTCGGATTTGGGCTTGCTGCCTTTGTCTTCTGCGGTATGCGGTTCGGACGGCGTGCTTTCCGCTGTCTGAACGGCTGTTTCGGCAACGGCGGCGGTTTCCGGCGCGGTTTGGCTGCGTTCGCTGCGGCTGCCGTTGCGGCGGCGTTTGCCGGTTTGCACTTCAGTTTCGGACGGTGCGGCATCTGCAACGGTTGCGGCAGGCTGTATGTTGCGGTCTTGGATTTCCGCTTCGTTGGCGCGTTCGGCGGCACGGTCGCCGCGTTCGCTGCGGCGGCGGTTGCCGTTGTTGCGCGTTTCGGCTTTGTCGGCGCGCGCTTCCTGTCCGGCAGTTTTGCCTGCCACTTCGCGGACTTCTACTTTGCTGCCTTCGCGTTTGCTGCGGCGCGGATTTTGGCGGCGGTTGTTGGCGCGGCTGCCGCTGCGGTTTGCCGTGCTGCGTTTTTCGGAGGTTTCGGCAGCGGGCGCGGCTTGGGTTTCGCTGCCGCCGAAAATGCGTTTGAGCCATGCTTTGAAGCTGTCCCACCAAGAGGTTTTTTTCTCGGGGGCGGCAGTCGGGGCAGGGCTGGTGTGGCGCACGCCTTTGACGGCGGGTTCGGGGCGGGCGGCTTTGGCTTTTTCGCCTCCGAACGGTTTGGCGGATTCGTCTTCTTCAGGCTCGGCAACGCGTTTGTAGCTCGGTTCGCCGTCTTCTTCTATGTCGTCGATACGGATGCGGTTGATTTCGTAGTGCGGATTTTCCAAGTGGATGTTTGGAATCAGGACGACGTTGACATCCAAACGCTCTTCCATCGCAAACAGCTCGGCGCGTTTTTCGTTCAGCAGGAAGGTGGCGACATCGACGGGCACTTGTGCGTGTACTTCACCGGTGTTGTCTTTCATTGCTTCTTCTTGAATGATGCGCAAAACGTGCAGGGCGGTGGATTCGATGCCGCGGATGACACCGGTGCCGGCACAACGCGGACACGCAACATGGCTGCTTTCGCCCAAAGCCGGTTTCAGGCGTTGGCGGCTCAATTCCAAAAGTCCGAAGCGGGACAGTTTGCCCATTTGCACGCGGGCGCGGTCTTTTTTGAGCGCGTCGCGCAGGACGTTTTCAACATCGCGCTGGTGTTTCGGATTTTCCATGTCGATGAAGTCGATGACGACCAAACCGCCCAAGTCGCGCAGGCGCATTTGGCGGGCGACTTCTTCGGCGGCTTCCATATTGGTTTTGAACGCAGTGTCTTCGATGTCTGCGCCGCGTGTGGCGCGTGCGGAGTTGACATCGATGGAGACGAGGGCTTCGGTGTGGTCAATCACGATCGCGCCGCCGGAAGGCAGGCTGACGCTGCGCGAAAACGCGCTTTCGATTTGATGTTCGATTTGGAAGCGGGAAAACAGCGGCGTGTGGTCTTCGTAGAGTTTCAGACGGCCTATATTGCCCGGCATGACGTAGCTCATGAACTCGGAAACTTGGTCGTAAACTTCTTGGTTGTCCACCAAAATCTCGCCGATGTCGGGACGGAAATAGTCGCGGATGGCGCGGATGAGCAGCGAGCTTTCCATAAAGAGCAGGTAGGGGTCGTGGTGCGCTTCGCCGGCTTCTTCGATCGCCTGCCAGAGTTGTTTGAGGTAGTTCAAGTCCCATTCCAACTCTTCCGCGCTGCGGCCGATGCCTGCGGTACGCGCGATGATGCTCATGCCGTTTGGAATGTCGAGTTGCGCCATAGCGGCTTTCAACTCTTGACGCTCTTCGCCTTCGATACGGCGGGATACGCCGCCGCCGCGCGGGTTGTTCGGCATCAATACCAGATAGCGTCCGGCGAGGCTGATGAAGGTGGTCAGCGCCGCGCCTTTGTTGCCGCGCTCGTCTTTTTCGACTTGGACGATGACTTCCATGCCTTCTTTGAGCACGTCTTGGATGCGTGCGCGTCCGCCTTCGTAGTCTTGGAAGTATGAGCGGGAGACTTCTTTAAACGGCAAGAAGCCGTGGCGGTCGGTTCCGTAATCCACGAAACACGCTTCCAGCGACGGCTCGATGCGGGTAATGATACCTTTGTAGATATTGCCTTTGCGCTGTTCTTTGCCCAGCGTTTCGATGTCCAAGTCCAAAAGGTTTTGGCCATCGACGATGGCAACGCGCAGCTCTTCGGCCTGCGTTGCGTTGAATAACATTCTTTTCATGATCACCTCGTGGACGGGCGGCATTCGGGCGCGCCGGTCCGGTTCGGCATTCCGTAAGGCTGGGTTTTCCGATGTCTTCGGATAAAACCGGTAATCAGTTTTTGAGTTGAAAATCCGCAGGGATGCACGTTCCGGGGAACCGTGTGCGGAAGGGTCGAATAAAGAAGGCTATAAAGATCGATGCGGCGGTCTGTCTGCCGCGTTCCGAACGCTGCGGTCGGAAAAATGGGTGCCGGCTTCTTCTTGTTATCGTTATGCCTGTGTTTTCGGGCGGTTTGCGTTTGGGACTTGAGCCCGGCTGCCGTCTTACTTCCGCGCCGAAACGGCAAAATCAATTCAAACTTGACTACGTTCTGCGCCTGCCGGCTTGGAACAGGCGCAGGGAAAATGCTTTGCGGAGTGCGTTTTTAATATAAAATTCCGTTTTAAAGTAAACCGTTTCAGGGGGCGCGGCGGGCGCGCTTTCTGCTGAAACGGACGTTCGGATTATAGATGAAAACGCACGAAATAAGCAAAGATTCGGTCAGCTTGATAGGGGTTGCCGAACACGAGGCGGGTCAACGCCTTGATAACTATCTGATAAAAATCCTCAAGGGTGTGCCCAAGAGCCATATCCACCGCATTATCCGCGCCGGCGAGGTGCGGTTGAACAAGAAACGCTGCAAACCCGACAGTCGTATTGCGGAGGGAGATACGGTGCGGATTCCGCCTGTGCGCGTGGCGGAGAAGGAAATGCCGTCTGAAAGGCGTGCCGCCGTACCTGCGCGTGTGTTTGAGGCGGTGTATGAGGACGATGCGCTGCTGGTGGTCAATAAGCCTTCCGGCGTGGCGGTACACGGCGGCAGCGGCGTGAGTTTCGGCGTTATCGAACAGTTGCGCCGCGCCCGTCCGGAGGCGAAGTATTTGGAGTTGGTCCACCGTTTGGACAAGGATACGAGCGGCTTGTTGATGGTGGCGAAGAAACGCAGCGCGCTCGTCAAACTTCACGAAGCCATCCGCAACGACCACCCCAAAAAAATCTACCTTGCGCTGGGGGTGGGCAAACTACCGGACGACAATTTCCATGTCAAACTGCCGCTGTTCAAATATACCGGCGCACAAGGCGAAAAGATGGTGCGCGTCAGCGAGGACGGGCAGGCTGCGCATACAGTGTTCCGTGTGTTAAGCCGTTTTTCAGACGGCATTTTGCACGGTGTCGGGCTGTCGCACCTGACTTTGGTGCGGGCAACGCTGAAAACGGGTCGTACGCACCAAATCCGCGTCCACCTGCAATCTCAAGGCTGTCCGATTGCGGGCGACGAACGCTACGGCGATTATCAGGCGAACCGTCGTTTGCAGAAGTTGGGTTTGAAGCGGATGTTTTTGCACGCGTCCGAGCTGCACTTGAACCATCCGCTCACGGGCGAGCCGCTGGTGTTGAAGGCGGAGCTGCCGCCGGACTTGGCGCAGTTTGTGGTGATGTTGGAAAACGGGACGAAAATGTGAACCCCGATGCCGTCTGAAGCCTTCAGACGGCATCGGGACGTGAAAGTATAGTGGATGAAATTTAAATCAGGACAAGGCGACGAAGCCGCAGACAGTACAGATAGTACGGAACCGATTCACTTGGTGCTTCAGCACCTTAGAGAATCGTTCTCTTTGAGCTAAGGCGAGGCAACGCCGTACTGGTTTTTGTTAATCCACTATATGTGGGGACAGACGAATATGGTTGATAAAAAAAGCCCTTTGATTGCCGTCAGTGTCGGCGAAGCGTCAGGCGACCTGTTGGGGGCACACCTGATACGCGCCATCCGAAAGCGTTGCCCGCAGGCGCGGTTTACCGGCATCGGCGGGGAACTGATGAAGGCGGAAGGTTTCGAGAGCCTTTATGATCAGGAGCGGCTGGCGGTACGCGGCTTTGTCGAAGTGGTCAGGCGGCTGCCGGAAATTTTACGGATACGCAGGGGGCTGGTACGGGATTTGCTGTCGTTGAAACCTGATGTCTTTGTCGGCATCGATGCGCCCGATTTTAATCTGGGTGTGGCGGAGCGGCTCAAACAGTCGGGCATTCCGACCGTGCATTATGTCAGCCCGTCGGTGTGGGCGTGGCGGCGGGAACGCGTGGGCAAAATCGTGCATCAGGTCAACCGCGTGCTGTGCCTGTTCCCGATGGAGCCGCAGCTTTATCTTGATGCGGGCGGACGTGCGGAGTTTGTCGGTCATCCGATGGCGCAGCTTATGCCTTTGGAAGACGACCGTGAAACGGCGCGGCAAACTTTGGGCGTGGATGCCGGCATTCCCGTATTCGCCTTGCTGCCCGGCAGCCGCGTCAGCGAAATCGATTATATGGCGCCGGTGTTTTTTCAGACGGCATTATTGTTGTTGAAACGCTATCCTGCCGCACGCTTCCTGCTGCCTGCCGCAACTGAGGCGACGAAGCGGCGTTTGGCGGAAGTTTTGCAGCGGCCGGAGTTTGCCGGATTGCCGCTGACGGTAACCGACAGACAGTCTGAAACGGTGTGCAGGGCGGCGGATGCGGTGCTGGTAACGAGCGGTACGGCGACTTTGGAAGTGGCGCTGTGCAAGCGTCCGATGGTCATCAGCTACAAGATTTCGCCGCTGACCTATGCTTATGTGAAACGCAAAATCAAAGTGCCGCATGTCGGCCTGCCGAATATCCTGTTGGGTAAGGAGGCTGTGCCGGAGCTGCTTCAACATGATGCCGTACCGGAAAAACTGGCGGCGGCGTTGGCGGACTGGTACGAACACCCCGATAAGGTTGCCGCGCTGCAACGGGATTTCAGGGCGTTGCACCTGCTGTTGAAAAAAGATACGGCGGATTTGGCCGCGCGCGCGGTTTTGGAAGAGGCGGGATGTTGAGCGGTTAATGGATTAACTTCCTGAAGCAGCACGTATTACAAAGTGCTTCGCTTTCGTTCCATTGTTCATTGGGGTAGAGTTTAGGGGAGATGATGTTTAAGGGTGGAGTGATGGGCACATTTTAAGTTAGGGTTGGTGTTGGTTAAAACAAAAAATGGTTTCAGCCTGAAATGAAATATTTCACGTTAAAACATAGTGTTAGCACATGAGACTGAACTGCGCGGGCAACGAGTTGCTCACCCTACCATGTAACAGTTCGCATTAATTGCACAGGCTACGCTTGCTGTGAATTAATTATCTTCCATTTGCTTCTTAATTTCTTCAAACCATGCATCTTCAACATCTTGCGGTAAAGCAAGTAATTCAGATTCAGATGACAAGATTAAATTATATTGATAATTTGCTGATAAGCTATTCTTTTTTACATCATAAATCATTTTAATTTCAGTTGGCATAGGTTGGTTAGATTTCTGACAAATAGAATTTAGTTTTTCTAAATCTTCCATAAGTATGTCTAATACTTGAATTTGATGGTCAAGATTGACTTCTGGAATTTCTTGATTAACAAGATGTCGTTGTACAAGTTTTCCTTTAACAGAGAAAAAACATCCAGCACCACTAACACGAGGTTCAAAAGCTGCATAAATGTAAATTTTATCAGCCTTACCTTGAACATATTCCAAACAAATAGAAACCATATCTGCTTGTAATTCACTAAAATAATCTTCAAAAATCATAAAAAATCCTTGTTTCATAAATTATTAATATTAATTCTAGTTGGTTTACCATCAATCCAATAATATCCAACAAATCGTGTAGGGCGTCTTGTACCTGCTGCATATTCAATTTGCATTTGGATTTTAACATTTTTCCCTGATTTAATTGCTTCCGCCCATTTATTCTCCAAAACTTTATACGCACTTAAGTTTACATCTTTGTGCTGTGACACTGAATTATCTAAATTGGGCGAACCTCCAAATCTATCTCCAATTAAATGTCCTGCATGGTCTTGCCCCTTGACTTTATCAGGAGTTTTTGAATTATGCTTTAATCTATCTCTCTGTGTTAATTGCAAAAAAAGGGGAGAAATTGTGATTAATGGCACATCAAACAATAAGTATTTAAGAGGAATTCCAAATGAAGCAGAACTGGTCCGAATGGGATTAAAGTTAAAATATAATGGGCAGTTAAAGGAAGAGTTTAAACAACTGAAATTTCATCTGAGCAATGGAGGCGACTTGAGATCAAGGATTTATAAAACCATTGTTTTTGAAAAGGTAAAATAATATGACAACTTATACTATTCCAAGAAAAGATTATCAATTTCTGTATATATTTGAAGGTGCTCTATTAAACTATACTTTGAAAAATGATGAATTCCATATCATCGTCCAGAATGTGGATTATCCGGACTTTCCTCAAGAGATCCCTATGCCCAATTATTCAGACTGGGTAAGGATTAAATTCAAGCAGTTTAGCTATCTGAAATTTATCTACGGATACGCTACAAAGAGCCAAGATATAAATATCGATAATATATTGGAACTTGGAGAATTAAAACAGGATGATGAAATCTTGGATTATGGAGGTGCGCTGGAAGTGATAGGCCGTAGGTATGATCTTCCGACCGGTTTTAGCATATATATAGTTTGCCGGGAAGTAGAGTTAGAATTTTTAGATCAGGAGAGTTTTAATTAAACGAGCCGTAACTTGTTATGCCGCGCAGGCAACTTTATCGTATTTCCTTTTCGGTTGAAACCCCGCCACTCGGACATCTGTCCTTCGGGGCGGTAGAATCAGACTTTATTTGGGAGGGGCGTAACCCCTTCCGAATCAGGGCAACACATAGGGCGACGCTTTATGTGTCGTCCTGTGTGTTGAAACATATGCCGATACGGAGCCTGTCGGCAAAATGCCGTCTGAACAATATCTTTTCAGACGGCATTTTGTATGGGGGTTAACGGTTGTTCAGCCCGAGTACGTCCTGCATATCGTACAAACCCGTTTTACCGTTTACCCAAACTGCGGCGCGGACGGCGCCGGCGGCAAAGGTCATGCGGCTGCTGGCTTTGTGGGTGATTTCCACGCGCTCGCCGTCGGTGGCGAAGAGGGCGGTGTGGTCGCCGACTATGTCGCCTGCGCGGACGGTGGCAAAGCCGATGGTGGACGGATCGCGCGGACCGGTGTGGCCTTCGCGGCCGTAAACGGCGCATTGTTTGAGGTCGCGGCCGAGCGCGCCGGCGATGACTTCGCCCATGCGTAATGCGGTGCCGCTGGGGGCATCGACTTTGTGGCGGTGGTGGCCTTCAATGATTTCGATGTCGTAGCCTTCATTTAATACGCGGGCGATGGTGTCGAGGATGTGGAAGGTGAGGTTGACGCCGACGCTGAAGTTGGCGGCGAAAACGATGCCTGTTTTTTCGGCGGCAGCGCGGATGGCGGCTTTGCCCGCATCGTCGAAGCCTGTTGTGCCGATGATGATGTTGACTTGTTTTTCAACGCATTTTTGCAGGTGTTTGAGGGTCGGCTCGGGGCGGGTAAAGTCGATGAGTACGTCGCTTTGTGCGAGAACGGTGTCAACGTCGTCTGAAATGGCGATGCCGGTTTTGAGTCCGACGGCGTAGCCTGCGTCCAGCCCGAGGGCTTCTGAGCCTGAGTGTTCGAGCGCACCGGAAAGGACGGTGTCGGGATGGTTGTTGACGGCTTCAACCAATACGCGCCCCATGCGACCGTTGACGCCGGCGATGGCGATTTTGAGCGGTGTCATGTGTGTTCCTTATTGTTTGTCTGCGTTTTGTTTCGCACGGAGGGCTTCGGCGGCATTTTGGAGGGCGTCGCCTTCGGCGCGGACGAGCACGCCGTTTTCAAAATAGACGGTCAGATTGCTGCGTTCTTTGATGATGCCGTTGCGGGAGGTGTTGAAGGTATAGTCCCAGCGGTCGGTATGGAATGCGTTGTGCAACATGGGGCTGCCGAGCAGTAGTAGGACTTGGTCTTTGGTCATGCCGGCGCGGAGGGAGGCGACGGCGCGGGGTTCGAGTTCGTTGCCCTGTATGATTTTGAGTTTGTACGAGGGGAACAGTGAAACGCGTTCGACGCTGCACGCGGTCAGGCTGAACAGGGCGGAAAGGACGAGTATGAGGGTTTTGTTCATGGGAGAACCTTTCTGTGCAAATCGGGATGTCTAGTGTAGCACTGCTTGAATATTTTATAAAAGCGAACGATAATCATACGCTTAAGCGGTATTTCACCCTGTCTGTGTCCGACTGCCCGTCCGCCGTTGCAGTTTTGCTATTGCAAACTGCTATGGTGTGATAGTGGGCAAGCAGGCTGAAATTGCGTATTATAGCGTCTATTATTTTACAGGGATATTGAATATTATGGAAAAATTCAGCAACATTGCGCAACTGAAAGACAGTGGACTGAAAGTTACCGGCCCGCGTTTGAAGATTTTGGATTTGTTCGAGACTCATGCGGAAGAGCATTTGAGTGCCGAGGATGTGTACCGTATTTTGTTGGAAGAGGGTGTGGAAATCGGTGTGGCGACGATTTACCGCGTGCTGACCCAATTCGAGCAGGCGGGTATTCTGCAACGCCATCATTTTGAAACGGGCAAAGCGGTTTACGAATTGGACAAGGGCGACCACCATGACCATATCGTCTGTGTGAAATGCGGCGAGGTAACGGAATTCCACAATCCCGAAATCGAAGCCCTGCAAGACAAAATCGCGGAAGAAAACGGCTACCGTATCGTTGATCACGCGCTGTATATGTACGGTGTGTGCAGCGGTTGCCAGACTAAGGGCAAACGTTAAATCCGGACGGTTTGTTTTTTCAGACGGCATTCGTCATTTCGAATGCCGTCTGTGTTTTATGGAGGACTGATATGGGTATTCCGTTGCTTGCGCCCGGAGATTATGCGTTCCCCGATCCTGCCCGTGCATTGTCGGAGTACGAAGGGCTGGTCGGTGTGAGCAGGGATTTGGATGCGGGGAGGCTGCTTGAGGCGTATCGGAACGGCGTGTTTCCGTGGTTTTCCCGGGACGGGTGGTTTTTTTGGTATGCGGTCGGGCCCCGTGCGGTGGTGTTTCCCGACAGGCTGCACGTTCCGCGCTCGCTGGCGAAAACGCTGCGCAACAGAGCATATAGGGTTACGGCAAACGACTGTTTTGAACGCGTTGTGGCGCAGTGTGCGGAAATGGTGAGACCCGGGCAGGATGGTACTTGGATTGCGCCTGAGTTTCAGACGGCATATTTGAAGCTGCACGAAATGGGACACGCGCATTCTTTCGAGTGCCATTATCCCGATGAAAACGGTAAAACGAGGTTGGCAGGAGGGTTTTACGGCGTTCAGATCGGCAGGGTGTTTTACGGCGAATCGATGTTCGCATTACAACCGGATGCGTCGAAAATCGCGTTTGCCTGCGCCGTGCCGTTTCTCGCTTCTTTGGGTGTGGAACTGATAGACTGCCAGCAGGACACGGAACATATGCGCCGTTTCGGATCGGAATTGCTGCCGTTTGCGGATTTTGCCGCCCGGCTCCGAAGCCTGAATGCCGTACCTTTGAAAGAGGCGGTAGGCTGCTGCGAAGTGGCGTGCAACAGGTTGGGATAGCGGTTCTTGTGTGAAAATGCCGTCTGAAACTTGAAAACATCAGGTTTCAGACGGCATTTTGTTTGACGGGTTATTTGAGCGGGCGTACTTCGAGTCCGAACATGCGGCGTGCGGTGTTCAGCATTTGACAGCTGAATCCCCATTCGTTGTCATACCATGCGAAGACTTTGACCATGTTGCCGTCGACGACTTTGGTCAGCGTTGAGTCGAAGTGGCTGGCTTCGGTGGTGTGGTTGAAGTCCATGGAAACAAGCGGCAGGGTGTTGTAACCCAAAACACCTTTGAGCTCGCCTTCTTCGGAGGCGGCTTTCAGCAGTGCGTTGATTTCTTCGGCTGTCGTGTCGCGTTCGGCCTGGAAGCTTAAATCGACCAGGGAAACGTTGACGGTCGGTACGCGGATGGCAAGCCCGTCGAGTTTGCCTTTCAATTCGGGCAGTACCAGTCCGACGGCTTTTGCCGCGCCGGTTTTGGTCGGAATCATGTTCTCTATGCCGCTGCGTGCCCGGCGGAGGTCTTTGTGGCGTACGTCGGTTACGGTCTGGTCGTTGGTCAGGGCATGGATGGTCGTCATCGCGCCTTTGACGATGCCGATGCTTGCGCTCAATACTTTGGCGACGGGGGCGAGGCAGTTGGTGGTGCAGGAGGCGTTGGAAACGACGGTCATGTCGTCGGTCAGGACGCCGTCGTTTACGCCGTAAACAACGGTCGCATCGATATCATCGCCGCCCGGTGCGGAAATGAGGACTTTTTTCGCGCCGCTTTCCAGATGTATTTTGGCTTTTTCTTTGCTGGTAAACGCGCCGGTACATTCCATGACCAAATCTACACCTAGTTCTTTCCACGGCAGTTCGGCGGGATTTCGGGTGGAGAAGTAGGGAATTTTGTCGCCGTTGATGATGAGGTGGCTGCCGTCATGGGATACGTCGGCGTCAAAGCGGCCGTGCACAGTGTCGAATTTGGTGAGGTGGGCGTTGGTTTCAAGGCTGCCGCTGGCGTTGACGGCGACGATTTGGAGTTGGTCTTGAATCTGATAGTCGTAGATGGCGCGCAAAACCTGGCGGCCGATGCGTCCGTAGCCGTTGATGGCGACTTTGATGCCCATGGTTTGTTCCTTTGTCGAGGGGTTGGGTAGATTTTCGGGGCGGATTATAGCAAATTTGTAGTGGCGTGTAATTAATATTTTATTGAAAACGGCGCGACTGGAAGGGTGGGCGGTAAGATGCGGACGGCACGGGTGCGGCGGACGGAGAGCTTGATAAAATGCCGTCTGAAGCGGCTTCAGACGGCATGTCGGGGAAGGGTCAGGAGGCGGTATTCTGTGCGGCTTCCTGTTTGGCTTTGTATTGTTTGAGGTATTCGAGGGCGGCGGCTTTTTCGCTGTCGCTGCCGTATTTCATATCGCGTTGGGCGCGGCGCAACTCGGCGCGTTCGCGGGCTTGGGCTATCTGTTTCGCCTGATAGTCTTTGCGGTTGTCGGCGGCGGCGAGGCGGTCTTGTCGGGTTTGCGCTTTTGCCATGGCTTTGGCGATGAGGTCGGCAGGGTTAAACGCCGGTTTTTTCGGTGTGTCGGGTGTTTGCGGACGCGCGTTGCGGACGGCGGCTTCGCGTTCGGCAAGCATGGCCTTGCGTTCGTCGGCTTCGCGCTGTTTGCGTTCGTTGCGTTTGAGGTAGCGCGCACGCGCGTGTTCGGCGGCGGCAAAACGGCTGTCGGCGGACAGGCTGAAGCGGCGCGCGCGGGGCAGGACGGTGTCGGCAACGGGCTGCATATGGATGCAGTCGACGGGGCAGGGGGCGACGCAGAGTCCGCAGCCGGTGCATTCGTCGGCGATGACGGTGTGCATAAGTTTGCCCGCACCCATAATGGCATCGGCAGGGCAGGCGCGGATGCAGGCGGTGCAGCCGATGCAGGCGGTTTCGTCTATCCGGGCGAGTGCTTTGGCTTGGGTTTTGGCAGGTGCGGCAAGGGGTTTGCCGAGCAGGGCGGCAAGGTCGCGGACGACGGCTTCTCCGCCCGGGGCGCAGAGGTTGTACGCTTCGCCTGTTGCGACTGCCTGTGCGTAGGGCAGGCAGCCATCGTAGCCGCATTCGCGGCATTGGGTTTGGGGAAGCAGGCGGTCTATGGCGGCGGCTGTGGCGGTCATGTCGGTGTGCGGCTCAAAATCGAAAGGGCGTATTTTAGCAGAATTGTATGCCGCGCCCGTTTCGGATGGTGCGCGGTGTTTTGTTATAATACGGCGGCGTATGCCGTTTCAGACGGCATTTTTCTGTATTTTCCTGTTCGGACGGCCTATGAACGAATTTTCGCTTGCCCCTATTGTGGTTGTTTTGCTGGTGTCGGTCATTACGGTGATCCTGTGCCGCAAGTTCAACATTCCCTCCATGCTGGGCTACCTGCTGGTGGGCTTTTTGGCGGGGCCCGGTATGCTCAGCCTGATTCCGAAAAGCCATGCGACGGATTATTTGGGCGAAATCGGGATTGTGTTCCTGATGTTCAGCATCGGTTTGGAGTTCTCACTGCCCAAGTTGAGGGCGATGAGGCGGCTGGTGTTCGGGCTGGGCGGTTTGCAGGTCGGCGTTACGATGCTGTCGGTAATGGGCATACTGATGCTGACGGGCGTGCCGTTCAATTGGGCGTTTGCCGTGTCGGGCGCGTTGGCGATGTCGTCCACGGCGATTGTGAGCCGGATTTTGTCGGAAAAGACGGAATTGGGGCAGCCGCACGGTCAGATGGCGATGGGCGTGCTGCTGATGCAGGACATCGCCGTCGTGCCGCTGATGATTCTGATTCCTGCGTTGTCGGGGAATGGCGGGGAAGGCAGCCTGTGGGCGGCACTCGGCCTTGCCGGATTGAAAATGCTGATTACGCTGGGCGTATTATTCGTCGTCGGCAGCAAAGTCATGTCGCGCTGGTTCAGGCTGGTTGCCAAACGCAAATCGTCCGAACTCTTTATGATCAATGTGCTGCTGGTAACGCTGGGCGTGTCTTATCTGACGGCGTTGGAAGGGCTGTCGATGGCGTTGGGCGCGTTTGTGGCGGGGATGCTGCTTTCGGAAACGGAATACCGTTTCCAAGTCGAAGACGACATCCGCCCGTTCCGCGATATTTTGCTCGGTTTCTTTTTTATTACGGTCGGTATGAAGCTGGATGTGCAGGCCTTGATCGGCGGCTGGCGGCAGGTATTGATGCTGTTGGCAATACTGCTGGTGTTGAAGGCACTGGTTGTGTTTGCCATTGCCTTCAAAATGAAACATTCGGTCGGCGACAGCCTCAAAACGGCTTTGTATCTCGCGCAAGGCGGCGAGTTCGGCTTCGTGATGCTGGCCATTGCCGGGCAGCTTGATATGGTTTCGCCCGAATTGGAACAGGCGGCGACGGCGGCGGTTCTGCTGTCGATGATTATCGCGCCCTTCCTCTTGGGCGGCAGCGATGCACTGGTCGGGCGTTTGGTCAAGTCAAGCTGGGACATGAAGTCGCTCGATCTGCACAGTATGCTGGTAGAAACCATGAGCAAGTCCGACCATGTGCTGATTGTCGGCTTCGGCAGGGGCGGGCAGACGGTCGGACGCGTCCTTGCCCAAGAGGATATTCCGTATTTCGCGCTCGACTTGGACATTGCGCGGGTGCAGGTTGCCAGAAGTGCGGGCGAACCGGTGTCGTTCGGCGATGCGAAACGCAGGGAAGTATTGGAAGCCGCCGGTCTGGGACGGGCGAAAATGGTGGTGGTTACACTCAACAATATGCACGAAACGCAACACGTTTTAGACAATGTGCTGTCCATGTATCCCAATATGCCCGTATATGTGCGCGCCACCAATGACGATTATGTGAAAACGTTTACCGATATGGGCGCGGAAGAAGCCGTGTCGGACACCAAAGAAACCAGTCTGGTGCTGGCAGGCTATGCGATGTTGGGTAACGGCGCGTCGTACCGGCACGTCTATCAGACGATGGCAAATATCCGCCACAGTCGTTATGCCGCATTGGAGGGACTGTTTGTCGGCAGCGACGACGAAGCGGGATTCGGTGAAAACGGCGAAACGGTTTGCCGCCATGCTTTTTCTTTGGCGCAAGAGGCTTATGCCGTCGGAAAAACAATCGGCGCACTGCCTTTGGACAGGCACGGCATCAAACTGCTGTTCGTCCGCCGCCGTACCGCGAGGATTGAAAATCCCGTTCCTTCCTTCGTTTTGGAAGGCGGAGACATATTGGTCGTCGTCGGCAAAAAGGATGAAATTATTTTGTTTGAAAACTGGAGTTTGCAAGGCGATTGAATAGACCGGTCAAATAATGCTTGCATGAAGGCCGATTATTTGGTTTAATAGCGTTTTCGCAAATTGCAAGGGTGATTAGCTCAGTTGGTAGAGCGTCTGCCTTACAAGCAGAATGTCGGCGGTTCGACTCCGTCATCACCCACCAAGTTTCCTTTCATTGTTGCAAACAATGGATGCGCGGTGGTAGCTCAGTTGGTTAGAGTACCGGCCTGTCACGCCGGGGGTCGCGGGTTCGAGCCCCGTCCGCCGCGCCAAGTATTGAAAATACCGACCTTAGGGTCGGTATTTTTTCATCTGCCCGATTTGATGGGTTTGTCTGTTTTGGGTCTGTTTCGCCCGGATATTGCTGTTTTAATCCGGTTTTTTATCATTGGATGGTATTTTCGATACGGATTCGGACAGTTGTTGCGTGCTGTTCTGATGTTGCTTACCTGTCGTATCAATGGGCAGGAGGATGCTTGCGGATTTTATGGCTTTCCTTCTTGCCGTTTTTTGGGTTGAAATGTCGGCGGATATGTCGGATATTTTTGAAAATGCCGTCTGAAGGTTTTCAGACGGCATTTTTGTCAGGCGGTTTCGGGTTCGCGGACGGGCAGGACAAGCAGGGCTGCCGTGCCGGCGAGTACGGCATCGGCGTACCACATCCAGCCGTAGTCGCCGAATTGTGTGATGACGATGCCGCCGATGTACGAGCCGAGGAAGCCGCCGATTTGGTGGGTGAGCATCACCAGTCCGAACAGGGTGGCGAGGTAGCGCGTGCCGAAGAGTTTGCCGGTAACGGCGGCAGTCGGGGCGACGGTGGCGAGCCATGTGAATCCGAGTGCGGCGGCGAAAATGTAGAAGTTGAAGTCGGTTTTGGGTGAGAAGATGTAAATCAGCACCATGGCGACGCGTGAGGCGTAGAGTCCGAACAGGACGTGTTTTCCTTTGAAGCGTCCGGTGCACCAGCCTGAGAACATGCAACCGGCGATGTTTGCCAGTCCGATGATGGCGATGGATGTTGAGGCGACGGTGGCGGGCAGTCCGCACAGGGCGACTTCCGTGGGTAGGTGGGTTACGAGAAAGGCGATGTGGAAGCCGCAGGCGAAAAAGCTCAGGTGCAGCAGGATGTAGCTTGGGGTTTTGAAGGCGGTTTTGACTGATTCTCCGAGGCTTTGTCCGTGTGTGGCTTGGGCGTGTTGGGTGTGGGCGGCGTTGTTGCCGCCGGCAAGCCACCATGAGACGGGCAGAATCAGCAGGGCGATTGCGCCCCAAACGTAAAATGTGCCCGTCCAGCCGACTTCGGGCAGGACGACGAGTCCCTGAACCAGCGGTGCGAACAGGAATTGTCCTGCCGAACCGCCTGCGTTGACCAGTCCGGATGCCAAGCCGCGTTTGTGTGTGGGGACTTGGGCGGCGACCTGTCCCATAATGATGGAAAACCCGCCGGAACCGGTGCCGAATGCGAGCAGCAGCCCGACGGCAATCATCAGCCCCCAATAAGTCGGGATGTTGGGGGCAATCAGGCAGGCGCAGACGAGCAGGACGGCGCCGCCGCTTAATACCCTGAACGCGCCGAAACGGTCGGCAAGCGCGCCGGACAATGGTTGCGATACGCCCCACATCAGTTGGAAAACGGCGATGATGAGGCTGAATTGGGCAATGCTCAATTCGGTGGTGTTGACGACGGGTTGGACGAACAGTCCGAGCGTCATCCTCATGCCGATGGTAATCAGCAGGATGAATGCGGCGGCGGTGATGATCAGCCAAAGTTTGGGTGTTTTCGATGCGGTGTGCGTCATAATGTGTATTTTGAGTCGGTTAAGTTTGCGGATTTTAACAACCCGGATGATTCGGGCTAAATAATTCCTGATTCTTTGGATATAGCCAACGGTATGCCTGCCGATGCCGTCTGAAAGGGCTTGATGGGTGTTTACGGTTCGGGTTAATATTTGTGCCGTATTTGTTAATTCCGGTTAGTATAGTGGATTAACAAAAACCAGTACGGCGTTGCCTCGCCTTAGCTCAAAGAGAACGATTCTCTAAGGTGCTCAAGCACCAAGTGAATCGGTTCCGTACTATTTGTACTGTCTGCGGCTTCGTCGCCTTGTCCTGATTTTTGTTAATCCACTATATTTTTGCCCGACGGGGTGAAAAATACAGTTGCTACGACCCACCCTACGTCCTCCCCTACACAACACCTGACGACCGCTGAAAAAATTTCAAGCGGCATTTTTATCAAATGCAAAAATATCCCGTCATTCCCGCGAAAGCGGGAATCCGGAAACTTAACGCTGCGGCAATTTGTCGGAAACGGCTGAAACTCAAAGAGCTAGATTCCCACCTGCGCGGGAATGACGGCGGGGGCGGTTTGGTGGTTTGGATTGGTTTTGGTGGGCTGAAGCCCACCCTACAGCCCGCCCTACACATCTGAAACTCAACGAACCTGGATTCCCGCTTTCGCGTAGAATGGACGAGGGTTT
>ADBE01000005.1 GCA_000176735.1 Neisseria polysaccharea ATCC 43768
GGCGTTACGGCCGGGGCGGCGGCAGGTACGGGTGCGGCATAAACCGGGGCTGCTGCGATGGTCCGGGTAATGCGGACTTTTTCCTCGCCTTCGGTCACTTCGATTTCGGCGATGCCCGATTCTTCAACCAAATCGATCAGTTTTTTTAATTTTCGCAAATCCATTTCTGTTCCTTTAAAGGCTGCCGGTGTTCCGGCGGGTTGTCGCGTTGGTTTTTCAGAAAACAGCCGGCTTGCGGCAACGGCGCAAACCGGGCGGAATGGTGTTCGGATACGGTTTTCCTGTGGTGGAAAACGACCGTGAGAATGTGTTCATTTTCCCGAAGTTGTCGGCAAATGTCCAGTAAAATATCAAAAAACGGCGGTTTTTGGGGGAAATGTGCAGGAAGTTTGATTTCGCGCACAAGATGTTCCGGGTCAAGAGTGTTTATTCTAATCTGTTGGTTTTTCGGGTAAAGATGCCGTCTGAAAAAGGGCTGAATTGCGTATAATGGCGGCTTGTCCGAATGAGAGTGCAGCAATGGATATTTCAGATTTTGACTTTACCCTGCCCGAACACCTGATTGCCCAGCATCCGCCCGAAGTGCGCGGCAGCAGCCGCCTTTTGGTTGCGTTGCCGGATATGCCCCTGCAAGACCGGGTATTCGGCGATTTGCCCGATTATGTCGGCGAGGGCGACGTTTTGGTGTTCAACAATACCAAAGTTATGAAGGCGCGGCTGTTTGGTCAGAAAGACAGCGGGGGCAGAATCGAGGCTTTGATTGAGCGTGTTTTAGACAGTCATACCGCACTGGCGCATATCCGTTCGTCCAAGTCCCCCAAGCCGGATACGAAGTTGATTTTTGAGGGCGGCATCGAAGCGGTAATGCTTGAACGTGTCGGCGAACTGTTTTGTTTGCGGTTCAACAGCAAACAAACCGTTTACGAACTTTTGGAACAGAACGGACATCTGCCCCTGCCGCCTTATATCGAGCGTGCCGCCGATGCAGATGACGACAGCCGTTATCAAACCGTTTATGCCAAATATCAGGGTGCGGTCGCCGCGCCGACGGCGGGCCTGCATTTTACGGAAGAACTTTTGCGCCGTCTGAAAGACAAAGGCGTAGAAACCGCAGAAGTAACCTTGCACGTCGGTGCGGGGACATTCCAACCCGTGCGTGTGGAAAAAATCGAAGAACACAAAATGCACAGCGAATGGTTTGAAGTGCCGTCTGAAACCGTCGCCGCCGTTGGGGCGGCAAAAGCTCGGGGGAACAAAGTCTGGGCGGTCGGCACGACTTCCATGCGCGCCCTCGAGTCTGCCGCGCGTGAGACGGGACACTTGAAGGACGGACAGGGCGATACCGATATTTTCATCACGCCGGGCTACCGTTTTAATGTTGCCGACCGATTGATTACCAACTTTCACCTGCCCAAATCAACCTTGCTGATGCTCGTCAGCGCGTTTTCGGGTATGGGGCATATCCGCGCCGTGTATCGTCATGCGGTTGAACGCGAATACCGTTTCTTCAGCTACGGCGATGCGATGATTTTGGGGCGGAATGAAGGAGGCGGGCTTTAAACCGCCGCTGTCCGTTGCAAGACAGATGCTGTCTGAACTGTGGTTCGGGCGGTATTTTTATGGATGTCCGGCGGTTGGATAACATACCGCCCCAAATCGGGGCGCTTAGTGCCAAGATATGATGATGGTACTTTATATATTGGTGTAGAGGACTTTCTTTTAGATGAAGCTGCATTGGATTTATAAAAATAGCAATATTAAATTTAATAAAAATGCGTATTTACAACATTTGAATAAATTTGAATTTGTACAAAAGAGGGAATCATGAGTGAAAATATTCCATTCAAGATAAAGAAGAAAATAAATGATATTCGATTGCTTCAAGTAGAGATTAAAAACTGGAAAATGAAAACAGAAACAGAAGTAGTTAATATTCTAAAGTTATTTGAAAAAACACCTAGAGATGAAATGTCATTATACTATTCTCCGTATTTCAAAGATGACAAATTTGCTGAGGAACTTTTACAGATAGCACATAATTATTCAGATAATGAAAAAATACTATTGAATATCATATCTATTTTGGGAAATATGATACTAAGATACCAACTTTCAGAAACCACTGAAATCTATAATTTTATTTTATCAAATGCTTATAAAAAAGGACTTGCAGGTTATGTTTCTAACTATTTACCGCGCTTAAAAAATTTTGAATATTACCCTGATAAATGGAAATACTTTATGAGTATGCAAAAAATGACACCAAAAAAAATTGCACATCAAAATTTGGTTCATATTATTAATCAAAATATTCAAAGTGTCCCTGAAGAATACAAAAAAGAAGTAATTTCTTTTTTACAAACAAAGCATGATTTAGCTAATAATGATGGTGGTAAGAAATTTTATTTAGATATGATAAAAAAGATCAAAAACTAAAATACGATTGACGTAATGTTTGATAGATAAAAAATAGTTACTTTCAGATATTTGCATTTTGAGGATAAGATTTTATGAATAATAAATATGAAAATATAAGAAAATTTTTATTATATCCAGATAACATTGATGACCTTTGGGAAAGTAATGATTCAATTTGGATTGATTGGAGAGAAAACGACGAATCTGTAATCAATTGCTTTAATAGTGAAATAGGAAATCTCATAGAAGTAGATTTTATAAATAATAATAAAAATATGGTGATGACACAAAATTAAAATACAGAGCTAAAGAAATAGTTGTTCTTTAAGGTAAAAAGAAAGTGAAGGCTATGTGCAACAAAATGCCGTCTGAAACCGTAAAGGTTTTAGACGGCATTTTCCAACCTGATTCAGGTATCAGCTGCGGTTTTTCAAACGCCCGTGCAGCTCTTGAACGCTGTACACGCCCAGATGGTCTCGGCTTTTCGCGCCTTCGCTCATCGCTTCGCCGCCGGCAGTAGTGGTGTATTGCGGCACGCGTTGCTGCAATGCGCTTTGGCGGATGATGTGGCTGTCGGACACGGATTGCGGATCGCTGGAAACGGTATTCACGACCAGTGCGATTTCGCCGTTTTTCAGCGCGTCGCCGATGTGCGGGCGGCCTTCGGGGACTTTGTTGATGGTCTGCACAATCAGCCCGTGTTCGGTCAGGTATTGCGCCGTGCCGCGCGTGGCGCAGATGCCGTAGCCTAAAACTTGGAAGTTTTTGGCGGTTTTGATGACGCGTTCTTTGTCTTCTTCGCGCACGGAGAGGAAGATTTTGCCGGTCGGGTTGAGGCGTTCGCCTGCGCCGAGTTGGGCTTTGTAGTAGGCTTCGCCAAAGCTTGCGCCCACGCCCATGACTTCGCCGGTGGAGCGCATTTCCGGACCCAAAATCGTATCCACGCCCGGGAATTTGATGAATGGGAACACGGCTTCTTTAACGGCATAGAAATCGGGGACGACTTCTTTTTCCACGCCTTGTTCTTTCAGGGAAATGCCTGCCATGCAGCGTGCGCCGACTTTGGCGAGCGGCACGCCGGTGGCTTTGGAGACGAAGGGGACGGTGCGGCTGGCGCGCGGGTTCACTTCCAACACGAACACCACGCCGTCTTGTACGGCAAACTGCACGTTCATCAGTCCGACCACGCCCAGCGCGTACGCCATGGCTTTGGTTTGGCGGCGGATTTCGTCTTGGATTTCTTCGCTTAAGGAGTAGGGCGGCAGCGAGCAGCCGGAGTCGCCGGAGTGGATGCCTGCCTGTTCGACGTGCTGCATGATGCCGCCGATAACGACGTCTTTGCTGTCTGAAACGCAGTCCACATCGACTTCAATCGCGTTGTTGAGGAAGAAATCGAGCAGCACGGGGCTGTCTTCGGATACCTGCACGGCTTCGCGCATGTATTTTTGCAGCTCTTCGGCAGAGTGAACAATCTGCATGGCGCGGCCGCCGAGTACGTAAGAAGGACGGACAACCAACGGATAACCGATTTCTTCGGCTTTGACGAGGGCTTCTTCTTCGTTGTGGGCGATGCGGTTGGGCGGCTGGCGCAAGCCTAAGTCGTTCAACACTTTTTGGAAGCGTTCGCGGTCTTCGGCGGCATCGATGCTGTCGGCGGACGTGCCGATGATGTTCACGCCGTTTTCAACCAGAGCGTTGGCGAGTTTCAGCGGGGTTTGACCGCCGTAATGCACAATCACGCCCCACGGGTTTTCGGTGCGGACGATTTCCAACACGTCTTCCAATGTCAGCGGCTCGAAATACAGGCGGTCGCTGGTGTCGAAGTCGGTGGATACGGTTTCCGGGTTGCAGTTGACCATGATGGTTTCAAAACCGGATTCGCGCAGGGCGAGCGCGGCATGAACGCAGCAATAGTCAAACTCGATGCCTTGACCGATGCGGTTCGGACCGCCGCCGAGAATCATCACTTTCTTACGGTCGGAAGGACGCGCTTCGCATTCTTCTTCGTAAGTGGAATAGAGGTAGGCGGTTTCGGTGGCGAACTCGGCGGCGCAGGTGTCAACGCGTTTGTACACGGGATGCAGGTTCAGCGCGTAGCGGTGTTCGCGCACTTCTTTTTCTTTTACGCCCAAAAGCTGCGCGATGCGTTTGTCGGAGAAGCCTTTGCGTTTCAGACGGTGTAGGGCGGCATAATCCAAATCACTCAAAATGCCGTCTGAAACCGCTTTTTCTTCTTTCACCAAGTCTTCGATTTGCGCCAAGAACCAAGGGTCGATGGCGCAGATTTCGTGGATTTCTTCCAGCGTGAAGCCCGCGCGGAACGCGTCTGCCACAAACAGCATGCGCTCAGGGCCTGGGTTTGCCAGTTCGCGGCGGATTTCCGCTTTGTCGGAGCTTCTCGGATTGAAGCCGCACAAGCCTGTTTCCAAACCGCGCAGGGCTTTTTGGAAGCTTTCTTGAATGGTACGGCCCATTGCCATTACTTCGCCCACCGATTTCATCTGCGTGGTCAGGCGGTCGTCTGCGGCGGGGAATTTTTCAAACGCAAAACGCGGGATTTTGGTTACCACATAGTCGATGGAAGGCTCGAACGACGCAGGCGTGCGGCCGCCGGTGATGTCGTTGCGCAACTCGTCCAGCGTAAAGCCGACCGCCAGCTTCGCCGCCACCTTCGCAATCGGGAAGCCCGTCGCTTTGGAAGCCAGCGCGGACGAACGGCTCACGCGCGGGTTCATCTCAATCACAATCATCTCGCCGTTTTCAGGGTTTACCGCAAACTGCACGTTCGAGCCGCCCGTATCCACGCCGATTTCGCGCAATACTGCCAGCGAAGCATTACGCATGATTTGGTATTCCTTGTCCGTCAGCGTTTGCGCCGGCGCAACCGTAATCGAGTCGCCCGTATGCACGCCCATCGGGTCGAAGTTTTCAATCGAGCAGATGATGATACAGTTGTCGTTCTTATCGCGTACCACTTCCATCTCGTACTCTTTCCAGCCGAGGACGGACTGCTCAATCAGCAGCTCATGCGTGGGCGAGGCATCGAAACCGCGTTCGCAAATCGCCAAGAACTCGTCTTTATTGTAGGCAATGCCGCCGCCCGAACCGCCCATCGTGAAAGACGGGCGAATCAGCGTCGGGAAGCCGACCTGTTCTTGCGCTGCCAAGGCTTCGTTCATCGTGTGGCAGACAAAAGATTTCGGGCAAGACAAACCGATTTTTTCCATCGCTTCTTTAAAGCGACCGCGGTCTTCCGCCTTGTCAATCGCGTCTTCTGTCGCGCCGATTAACTCGACGTTGTATTTCGCCAGCACGCCGTTGCGCGCCAAATCCAGCGCACAGTTCAGCGCAGTTTGACCGCCCATGGTAGGCAGAATCGCATCGGGCCGCTCCTTGGCGATAATCTTCTCCACCGTCTGCCACATAATCGGCTCGATGTAGGTAACATCCGCCATTTCAGGGTCGGTCATGATCGTGGCGGGGTTGGAATTCACCAGAATGACTTTATAGCCTTCTTCATGCAAAGCCTTGCAGGCCTGTGCGCCCGAATAGTCAAATTCGCAGGCCTGACCGATAACGATAGGGCCGGCGCCGATGATAAGGATGGATTTTAGGTCGGTACGTTTGGGCATGGGTGGTTACTCTTGAATTAAAGAAGGTTGTTTTGTTACATAGCTTTTAAGAAAAGTATTTCCCTTTTCTAAAATTGAAGCTAAAACATCATCTTCTATGTTAGATAAAATATTCTCTAAATCTGCGCTTGATTTAATTTTAAAGAATTCTTTTGTTTGAGAATGGTATACAAGAGAAGGTTTATTTAGCTGTAAAAGTTCTGCTATATTATTTAATGAACCAATACTCTTACCATCCCATAAAATAAAGCCATAATCAGCAATTTCTGCCATTTTCTTATCTTTTGCTGTATAAAATACCCTTCCAGTTCCTTTGCTGTCTACTTGGACAAACTGCCAATTCCCCACATTATTTCGGTAAATTTTGCCAGAAAAGTAAATATGCACATTAGCATAATCTTGTTCTTGTAGAAATTTTTGGATAGCTTTATCAGCCCCATTAGCATCTCCAATAACAATATCAAAATTATTGCTAAGAATATTGTTAATTCTTTCTCGTATTTGTGGATTTAGTCGTGAAATGCTGCGTGAACCAGAAAAGAAAATAGTGCGCATTTTATCCTCTAGTCTTTGTCATTGCTAAAACAATTACAGATCTAGCATTTTTTGAAAACAATTTTTCAGTTGA
>ADBE01000004.1 GCA_000176735.1 Neisseria polysaccharea ATCC 43768
CCGCTGTCGAGCCATTCGCTGCCGTTGTCGCCGATGAGCATACACATGGTCAGTCCCGCCAGCATGGGGACGTAACCGTTTTGCCGACCGCCGCCCAACCGGCCAGTGCGCTTGCCGTGCCGACGGTAAGGTAGAAGAGGAGGTTGTCGTGGAAATAATGCTGGTTCAGCCATAAAACGCCCAAACCCGCGCCCAGTCCGATGACCGTACCGAGCATACGTTCCACCGCCTTGGAGTAAATCGCCCCTTGGAACTGGAGCATGCCGAGGACGACGAAGACGGTCATACCTATCCATTCGCCGTGTTGGAGGTGGAACAGCCGGGCGGAGGCGGTGGCGAACAGGACGGCTCCGCCGAGCCGGACGGAGTGGATGAGGCGGCGGTAGCGGTAGCGTTCGTAGGAGTTGAGCCAGCGGCTGGAAAGGCGGTTGCGTTGCGAGGTATTCATATCGGGTGTCGTCTGAAGCGGAAATGTGAAAAAGCACAGGCTTCCCGGGGTAGGGAGGGTCTGTGCTTGGTATTGGTGCCGGAGAAGGGAATCGAACCCCCGACCTTCGCGTTACGAATGCGCTGCTCTACCGACTGAGCTACACCGGCTTTTTTCGTTATGATATATATGAACGGTTGTTTCTGCAACTTTTCGGGCGGGCGGCAAGGCAGTGCGCGGTATAATGCGGTCTGCTTCGGAAGAGGGGGACGGCGATGTTTGTGAACGAGAAATATCCTTATGCGGCCCTGTTTGTGGGGCTGGTGTTTTTGACGCTGCCGTTCGTACTGTCGGTGCATGATGCCTTGGCATTTGTGTTCGGACGGACGGGGCTGCTGGTGTCGGTGTCGGACGGCGGATTCGGCTGGCGTGGCGGTTGGGACGGCACTGTTTGGTTTGTGTATGGCGTGTTTGCGTTTTTGAACCTAGTCGTGTCGGCGGGTCTGACGAAGCTGGCGTACAAAAAGATGATGCGGCGGCATTCGCGTTACGCGCTGTTCCTGTCGGGCGTGGCGGCTTGCACGGCAGCGGCGGTGGCTTGGATTTTCGAGCTGTTGTTGGGTAGTGCCGCCTTGGGCGGGCTGCGCGGGGAGGCGGTGTTGGAATATGCGTTTGCCGTGTGGCTGGTGTCTATGCTGACGCTGCCCAAACGCCTGACGCGCGCGCCAGTGCAGCCGGTGGTGTTCCACAGGAAAAAATAGAATGGAATGGGAATGCCGTCTGAAACCCGACACGCGGTTTCAGACGGCATGTTTTTCCGTTAACATTACGCCTGAACATGGACAGGATAGGGATATGGAACGCAAAGAACGCCTGCGTACAGGCATCGCCGCATTGGGTTTGGATATTTCCGCAGCGGCACAGGACAGGCTTTTGGCCTATGTGGATTTGTTGAAAAAGTGGAACAAAACCTACAATCTGACCGCCCTGCGCGACGAGGAAAAAATGGTTGTCCATCATCTTTTGGACAGCCTGACGCTGCTGCCCCATATCGAGGGTGTGCAAACGATGCTGGATGTCGGTTCGGGTGGCGGCCAGCCCGGCATTCCGGCGGCGGTGTGCCGTCCGGATGTGCAGATAACCCTTTTGGATGCGAATACGAAGAAAACGGCTTTTTTACAGCAGGCGGTTATCGAGTTGGGATTGGACAATGTGCGCGTGGTATCCGGACGTGTGGAGGCGGTTTCGGACGTGCGTGCCGATGTGGTTACCAGCCGTGCGTTTGCAGAACTGGCGGATTTTGTGTCGTGGACGGCGCATCTGTTGAAAGACGGCGGCTACTGGGCGGCGATGAAGGGCGTGTATCCGCAGGGGGAAATCGACCGCCTGCCGCAGGATGTGTGCGTTGAAAAGATCCAAAGGCTCGAAGTGCCGGGCTTGGATGCGGAACGCCATATCGCCATACTCCGCAAGCGTTGAGCGCGCTTCAGACGGCATGAATACCTTTTTTGTGCGGATAAAGGTAAAATTCCGCACTGTTTTTCTTTTTTCAACATCAGACGGGACACGGGCGGGACATGAGTGCGAACATCCTTGCCATCGCCAATCAGAAGGGCGGTGTGGGCAAAACGACGACGACGGTAAATTTGGCGGCTTCGCTGGCATCGCGCGGCAAACGCGTGCTGGTGGTCGATTTGGATCCGCAGGGTAATGCGACGACGGGCAGCGGTATCGACAAGGCGAGTTTGCAGTCCGGCGTTTATCAGGTCTTATTGGGCGATGCGGACGTGCAGTCGGCGGCGGTACGCAGCAAAGAGGGCGGATACGGCGTGTTGGGCGCGAACCGCGCGCTGGCCGGCGCGGAAATCGAGCTGGTGCAGGAAATCGCCCGGGAAGTGCGTTTGAAAAACGCGCTTAAGGCAGTGGCGGAAGATTACGACTTTATCCTGATAGACTGCCCGCCTTCGCTGACGCTGTTGACGCTTAATGGGCTGGTGGCGGCGGGCGGCGTGATTGTGCCGATGTTGTGCGAATATTACGCGCTTGAGGGGATTTCCGATTTGATTGCGACCGTGCGCAAAATCCGTCAGGCGGTCAATCCCGATTTGGACATCACGGGCATCGTGCGCACGATGTACGACAGCCGCAGCAGGCTGGTTGCCGAAGTCAGCGAACAGTTGCGCAGCCATTTCGGGGATTTGCTGTTTGAAACCGTCATCCCGCGCAATATCCGCCTTGCGGAAGCACCGAGCCACGGTATGCCGGTGATGGCTTACGACGCGCAGGCAAAGGGTACAAAGGCGTATCTTGCCTTGGCGGACGAGCTGATGGCGAGGGTGTCGGGGAAATAGGTCAATCCAAATCGGGCTGCCCGTGCCTTTATGCTGTTTGGCCGGGTGCGTTAATATGGCGGATTAAAATAAAAATACTTATATCGTCATTTATAGTGGATTAACAAAAACCGGTACGGCGTTGCCTCGCCTTAGCTCAAAGAGAACGATTCTCTAAGGTGCTGAAGCACCAAGTGAATCGGTTCCGTACTATTTGTACTGTCTGCGGCTTCGTCGCCTTGTCCTGATTTTTGTTAATCCACTATATCGTCATTCCCGCAAAAACAAAAAATCAAAAACACAAAACTGAAATATCGTCATTCCCGCGCAGGCGGGAATCTAGGTCTGTCGGTACGGAAACTTATCGGGAAAAACGGTTTTTCCAACCCTGAGACTCCGGATTCCTGTTTTCGCGGGAATCCGGTTTTTTGAGTTTCAGTCATTTTTGATAAATTCTTGCAGCTTTGAGTTTCTAGATTCCCGCTTTTGCGGGAATGGCGGTTTGGAAGTTACCTGAAATTCAAAAAAACGGAAACCGGACGGATTGGATTCCCGCCTGCGCGGGAATGACGAAATTTCAGTTTTTGATTTTTTGTTTTCGCGGGAATGACGGTTTGAGTTCTTTCTCTTTGAAGTTGCGATGCTGAAAATGCCGTCTGAAGTTCAGACGGCATTTTTGTGCCGGTTTAAAACAAAGCCTGCTGCGCGAGCAGGTTTCTGACGGGGGCGAAGTCGCGGCGGTGTTCGGGCAGCACGCCGTATTGTTTGAGGGCTTCCAGATGCTGCTTCGTGCCGTAACCTTTGTGTTTGTCGAAACCGTATTGGGGATGGCGTTGCGCCAGTGCGTACATTTCCGCATCGCGTGCGGTCTTTGCCAAAACGGATGCGGCGGAGATTTCGATGATTTTGCTGTCGCCTTTGACGACGGCTTCGGCAGGGATGTTCAAATGTTCGGGAATGCGGTTGCCGTCGATGAATATTTTTTCGGGACGCACAGCCAAACCGTCAACGGCGCGTTTCATGGCGAGCATGGTGGCGTGCAGGATGTTGAGGCTGGCGATTTCTTCGGGCCCGGCGGCGGCGATGTGCCACGCAACCGCCTGACTTTTTATCATTTCGGCAAGCGCGTCGCGTTTTTTCTCGCTGAGTTTTTTGGAGTCGGTCAGTCCGGGCAGGTCGAATGTTTCCGGAAGGATGACGGCGGCGGCAAACACGCTGCCGACTAAAGGTCCGCGTCCTGCCTCGTCCACGCCGGCGGTCAGTATGTGCATGATGTTTCCTGTTGGGATAGTAGGAATGCCGTCTGAACGGTGTTTCAGACGGCATCGTACCGATGTGTTTATTTCGCGTCTTTAAACCCGCGCTTCAAATGCACCATCAGCAATGCGACGGCGGCAGGCGTTACACCGGAAATGCGGCTTGCCTGCCCGACGGTTTCGGGTTTGTGCTGATTCAGTTTTTGCTGCACTTCTGCCGACAAGCCTTTGACTTTGCCGTAATCGATGCCGTCGGGCAGTTTTAAGGTTTCGATGTCGCGGCGGCTGTCGATTTCTTCGTTTTGGCGGTCGATATAGCCTTGGTATTTGACTTGGATTTCGACTTGTTCGACCACTTCGGCGGAGAGGTTTTCAGACGGCATCGCGCCTTCGAGCGTCATCAGCGCGGCGTAGTCGAGGTTCGGGCGGCGCAGGAGGTCGTGCAGGTTGGCTTCGCGGCTGAGTTTTTGTCCGAACACGCGGATTTGTTCGTTTTCGGCGAGTTTTTGCGGTGTGTACCACGTTGTTTTCAAGCGTTGGATTTCGCGTTCGACGGCTTCGCGTTTTTCGTTGAACATACGCCATTGCGCTTCGCCCACCAAGCCGACTTTGTAGCCGTCTTCGGTCAGGCGCATATCGGCGTTGTCTTCCCTGAGTTGCAGGCGGTATTCGGCGCGGCTGGTGAACATTCGGTAAGGTTCGTTCACGCCTTTGGTGATGAGGTCGTCCACCAATACGCCGAGGTAGGCTTGTTCGCGGCGCAGC
>ADBE01000003.1 GCA_000176735.1 Neisseria polysaccharea ATCC 43768
GCAACGCAAAGGTAAACGCAGTCGCGGTGCTGCCAGTAAAGTCGCCGTATTCGGTCTTTTGAAGCGAAATGGTAAGGATGACGGTCAATGAGATTTTTCGGTATTGGTTTTTTGGTGCTGCTGTTTTTGGAGATTATGTCGATTGTGTGGGTTGCCGATTGGCTGGGCGGCGGCTGGACGTTGTTTCTGATGGCGGCAGACTTTGCCGCCGGCGTGCTGATGCTCAGGCATACGGGGCTGTCCGGTCTTTTATTGGCGGGCGCGGCAATGAGAAGCGGCGGGAGGGTATCCGTTTATCAGATGTTGTGGCCTATCCGTTATACGGTGGCGGCGGTGTGTCTGATGAGTCCGGGATTCGTATCCTCGGTGTTGGCGGTATTGCTGCTGCTGCCGTTTAAGGGAGGGGCAGTGTTGCAGGCAGGAGGTGCGGAAAATTTTTTCAACATGAACCAATCGGGCAGAAAAGAGGGCTTTTCCCGCGATGACGATATTATCGAGGGAGAATATACGGTTGAAGAGCCTTACGGCGGCAATCGTTCCCGAAACGCCATCGAACACAAAAAAGACGAATAAATATGAATGGAATGCCGTCTGAAGGTTCAGACGGCATTTTTCCGGTTTGAAAATAAAATAGGGCTGTAACCTTCAATCGGAATTTGTTGCCTGCGGAATATGCGGTATGAATGTTTGGGATATATGGGGCAGGATGGTGGAAATCTATCATAAGTATAAGAAGCCGTGCCTGGTTTTGGCGGTGGATTTTGTGATGGGTATGGTATTCATAGAGCCGAATGAGGAGATGTGCATCGGTAGATGCTATGCGCCTATGTCGGAGTCCCCTGATTTTGCCAACGTTGTTGCGATGGCTGTTGCTATGATCTGTATCGTATGGATTGCCGTTTTGTTTATGACTGATTGAAGCGTTGGGCGGAGGCTGTGTGAAACGGTATTGGGCGTTGGGCCGTCTGATTCCAATCAGGCTTGAGGAATGCGAAACGGTGTGCGCTTATGCTGCGGAATGATTTGTTTCGCGGTTTTGCGCCCGAAACGGATGGAGAGGTGTGGGAAGCGGTCTGTCGGAGTAGAATACGCGTTTGCGTTTGAATACAGTAAGAAGAAAAGAGAGAAACTTATGCCGTCTGAACAGGAAAAACCGGTATCTTTGCGTGATTTCGACCGTACCCATCTGCTCCATCCCTATACTTCCATGACCGATCCGCTTCCCGTTTATCCTGTCAAACGTGCAGAAGGGGTGTTTATCGAATTGGCGGACGGTACGCGGCTGGTTGACGGGATGTCGTCTTGGTGGTGTGCGATACACGGCTACAATCATCCTGTTTTGAATCAGGCGGTTGAGGCGCAGATGAAACAAATGTCGCACGTGATGTTCGGCGGTTTGACGCACGGGTCGGCGGTGGAGCTGGGCAAATTGTTGGTCAGGATTTTGCCGCAGGGGCTGGACCGTATTTTTTATGCGGATTCGGGTTCGGTTTCGGTGGAAGTCGCGCTGAAAATGGCGGTGCAATATCAGCAGGCGCGGGGTTTGCGTGCAAAACAAAATATGGCGACGGTGCGGCGCGGCTATCACGGCGATACTTGGAACGCGATGTCCGTCTGCGATCCGGAAACGGGGATGCACCATATTTTCGGCAGCGCATTGCCGCAGCGTTATTTTGTCGGTAATCCGAAAAGCCGTTTCGACGATGAATGGGACGAGGCGGATTTGCAACCTGTCCGCGCCTTGTTTGAAGCGCATCATGCGGATATTGCCGCCTTTATTTTGGAGCCGGTCGTGCAGGGCGCGGGCGGCATGTATTTTTATCATCCGCAGTATCTTTGCGGATTGCGCGATTTGTGCGACGAATTTGACATCGTGTTGATTTTTGACGAAATCGCTACCGGATTCGGGCGCACGGGCAAGATGTTTGCCTGCGAACACGCGGAGGTCGTGCCGGATATTATGTGTATCGGCAAGGGCTTGAGCGGCGGTTATATGACGCTGGCGGCGGCGGTTACTTCGCAAAAAGTTACCGAAACGATTTCGCAGGGCGAAGCGGGCGTGTTTATGCACGGCCCGACATTTATGGCGAACCCGCTGGCGTGCGCCGTTGCCTGCGCTTCGGTCAAGCTGCTTTTGTCCCAAGATTGGCAGGCAAATATCCGCCGCATTGAAAGCATCTTAAAATGCCGTCTGAAAGCCGCGTGGGACATTCGCGGCGTGAAAGACGTACGCGTTTTGGGCGCCATCGGGGTGATTGAGTTGGAAAAAGGCGTGGATATGGCGCATTTTCAAGCGGATTGCGTGGCGCAGGGTATTTGGGTGCGCCCCTTCGGCAGGCTGGTGTACCTCATGCCGCCTTACATTATTTCAGACGGCCTCTTGACCGAACTTGCCGATAAAACCGTACACATTTTGAAGGAACACAACAAATGAAAGGCGTTTACTTCGTCAGCGGCATTGATACGGACATCGGCAAAACCGTCGCCACCGGCGTATTGGCAAAACAATTGTTGCAGCAAGGCAAAAGTGTGATCACGCAAAAGCTCGTGCAAACCGGTTGCCAAAATATCGCCGACGACATCGCCGTCCACCGCAAAATCATGGGCATACCCATGCAGGAAGCCGACAAACAAGGGTTGACCATGCCCGAAATCTTCAGCTATCCCGCCTCACCCCATCTCGCTGCCCGACTGGACGGCAGGGCTTTGGACTTGGAGAAAATCCGTACCGCCACGCAAGAATTGGCGACGCAATACGAAATCGTCTTGGTTGAGGGCGCGGGCGGGTTGATGGTTCCGCTGACGGAAGATTTGTTGACCATTGATTATATTCAGCAACAGGCTTATCCCGTCATCCTCGTCACCAGCGGACGGCTCGGCAGCATCAACCACACCTTACTCAGTTTCGCCGCGCTCAAACAATACGGCATTCGCCTGCACAGCCTCGTGTTTAACCACATCCACGACAGCCGCGACGTACACATCGCCCAAGACAGCCTGAGCTACTTGAAATGCCGTCTGAAAGCCGATTTTTCCGAAACGGAATGGATGGAGTTGGCAAAAACAGATGCGGTATAAAGATTGGGAAAAATATGGAACACCTATTTGGGAAATGGCTGCCCGACTTGCCCGCCACCGTTTCAGACGGCATCGACCTGCCGATGAGCCGGTTATTGAAAGCCCGGTCGCTGACCGCAGCATTGCGTGCCTTGCCGCATACATTTTCGGTGGAACTGCTGAAACTGGGCGAATTGGAGACGGAATGCGGAGGTAGGCTGGTGCGCGAAGTTTTGTTGAAGCTGGACGGTATCCCTGTTGTCGCGGCAAGGAGCGAGTGCCGGATAGGTTCGGCGTTTTGGCAAAACATTTTGGACTGCGGCACGCGCCCTTTGGGCGAACGTCTGTTTCAAGCCGATTTGGAAGGGGCGCGTTCGGCATTTGAGTTTGCCGTTTCCGACGAAGGATGCGGACGGTACTTTGCCGCGCGGCGTTCTCGGTTTTCCCATCAAGGCGAGGAAATGCTGCTGACCGAGTATTTTCTGCCCGAACTGAAACGCTTTATCGGATAAAATACCGTTTTTTTTAAGCTATGCGGCAATATGAATCTTAAATCCCCTTTATTTTTACGACTGTCCGATCGTTTGGACGTTTATATCAGACTGATGAGGGTGGACAAGCCCATTGGGACGCTGCTTTTGCTGTGGCCGACCTACTGGGCATTGTGGTTGGCTTCAGACGGCATTCCGGATTGGACGGTATTGGAGGCGTTTACAATCGGTACGTTTTTAATGCGCAGTGCCGGTTGCGTCATCAATGATTTTGCCGACCGCGATTTTGACGGGGCTGTCGAGCGCACCAAAAACCGTCCGTTCGCACAGGGCAGGGTCAAGAAAAAAGAAGCCCTGCTGCTGACGGCATTTTTGTGCCTGCTTGCCGCATTGTGCCTGATTCCGCTGAATCATCTGACTTGGCTGATGAGCCTGCCCGCCCTGTTTCTTGCGCTGACTTACCCGTTTACCAAACGTTTTTTTCCGATTCCCCAACTCTATCTCGGGCTTGCCTTTTCCTTCGGTATCCCGATGGCGTTTGCCGCCGTTGCCGGAAACGTGTCGCCTCAAGCGTGGATACTCTTTGCCGCCAATGTGTTATGGACTCTGGCGTATGACACGGTTTATGCAATGGCGGATAAAGAAGACGATTTGAAAATCGGCATCAAAACCTCCGCCGTCACGTTCGGGCGTTACGATATCGCCGCCGTTATGCTGTGTCATGGCGGCTTTACCCTGCTGATGGCGGCATTGGGGGCGGTTATCGGTGCGGCATGGGCATATTGGACGGCAATCCCCATCGTCCTGCTGCTGCAATACCGCCAATATGCCGCCATCAAAAGCCGCCTCCGGCAAATCTGTTTTGAAACGTTTTTGGCAAACAACAGAATCGGTTGGGTGTGGTTTGCCGCCATTTTTGCCCATACGTTTTTCGCGAAATAAGGCAGGGCAATGCCGTCTGAAGAGCCGTAAACTGCTTTGGACGGCATTTCTATCTGTGCCGAAAAGCGTTAAAATATGTTTTTAAAACGCTGTGTTATGTCAGCCCGTACCGTATGCGGGATTGAGATTTGCCCCGGCAGTCGGTACAATCTTTCTGTTTTGCGATGTCTGAAAAGAGAAGCTTATGAGCCTTATCGGCGAAATTTTGCCTTTGTCCCATATTGTTTTGGATATGGAGGTGGGCAGTAAAAAAAGGCTGTTTGAGGAAGCGGGCCTGCTTTTGGAACGCGAATCCTCATTGTCCCATGCTGATGTTTTCGAATGTCTTTTTGCCCGTGAAAAACTCGGTTCGACCGGTTTGGGGCAGGGTGTCGCCATCCCTCACGGCCGTTATGCCGGCGTGAAGCAGGCAACGGGCGCGTTTATCCGTACGCGCGAACCCGTCGGATTTGACGCACCGGACGGCAAGCCGGTTTCCCTGATTTTTATCTTGCTGGTTCCGGAAAACGCAACCGGCGAGCATTTGGAAGTCTTATCCAAACTGGCCGGCAAGTTTTCCCAAAAAAGCATCAGAGAATCGCTGATGACGGTTTCTTCTGCGGAAGAAGCCCGCGCCATTCTGATTGAAGAATAAAATATGCCCAGTATCTCTGTCCGCCGACTGTTTGACGACAACCAATACAAACTGCAACTCGCCTGGGCCGCCGGCAATTCGGGTGCGGACAACCGTATCGGCGTAGAGGCGGACAAGCCCGTCCTCGCCTTGGTCGGACACCTGAATTTCATCCATCCCAACCAAATCCAAGTGGTCGGTTTGGCAGAGTCGGAATATCTGAACCGTCTCGAATCGGGGGAAACGGGTTATCAGTTCGGAGACCTGTTCGACATTTCTATGTCTTTGGTCATTGTGGCAAACGGCTTGCCGGTTTCCCCGGGACTGCGCGACTATTGCCATAAAAACGATATTCCACTGCTGACTTCCAAACTCGAAAGCCCCTATCTGATGGATGTGTTGCGGATTTACCTGCAACGCACCCTGGCGGCATCGTCCGTCAAACACGGCGTATTTCTCGATGTGTTTGAAATCGGCGTGCTGATTACCGGGCATTCCGGCCTGGGTAAGAGCGAATTGGCATTGGAACTGATTTCGCGCGGCCACAGCCTGATTGCCGACGATGCGGTCGAGCTGTTCCGCATCGGCCCGGAAACGCTGGAAGGGCGTTGTTCGCCTATGCTGCGCGATTTTTTGGAAGTGCGCGGCTTGGGGATACTCAATATCCGCCATATTTTCGGCGAAACTTCCATCCGCCCCAAAAAAATCCTGCAACTCATTATCAATTTGGTCGAGGCGGACGACGAGTACATGAAGCAGCTCGACCGGTTGAGTATCCGTACCGAAACCGAATCCATCCTCAACGTCAACGTCCGTTCGGTTACGCTGCCCGTCGCCGTCGGACGCAACCTCGCCGTTTTGGTTGAGGCGGCGGTACGCAATTACATTTTGCAGTTGCGCGGT
>ADBE01000002.1 GCA_000176735.1 Neisseria polysaccharea ATCC 43768
GCTTTCAGTGCGGAACCTTGTACGATCGGGCAGTCGTCGCCGGGGAAGTCGTAGCTGGACAGCAGGTCGCGGATTTCCATTTCAACCAGTTCCAACAGCTCGGCATCGTCAACCATGTCGCATTTGTTCATGAACACGATGATGTAAGGTACGCCTACTTGGCGGGCCAGCAGGATGTGTTCGCGGGTTTGCGGCATAGGGCCGTCGGCTGCGGAACATACCAGGATTGCGCCGTCCATTTGTGCGGCGCCGGTAATCATGTTTTTAACGTAGTCGGCGTGACCCGGGCAGTCTACGTGTGCGTAGTGGCGGGTTTCGGTTTCGTATTCTACGTGCGAGGTGTTAATGGTAATACCGCGTGCTTTTTCTTCGGGTGCGTTGTCGATTTGGTCGTAAGCTTTTGCAGCACCGCCGAATTTTTTAGCCAAAATAGTAGTCAAAGCAGCAGTCAGAGTGGTTTTACCATGGTCAACGTGACCGATGGTGCCAACGTTTACGTGCGGTTTGCTACGTTCGAATTTTTCCTTAGCCATGAGCTAATTCCTTTACATTAAAGATCGATTAAAGAACAATGCCGTCTGAAAAATCATTTCAGCCTTTCAGACGGCCTATTTGCCTGATTAGCCTTTACGGGCTTCAGTTACAGCAGCAGCTATGTGGGCAGGAGCTTCAGAATATTTCTTGAACTCCATAGAGTAAGTAGCGCGGCCTTGGGTTGCAGAACGCAGGTCGGTCGAGTAACCGAACATTTCTGCCAAAGGTACTTCGGCACGGACTTTTTTACCGCCGATACCGTCATCATCCATACCCAATACAACACCGCGACGGCGGTTCAAGTCGCCCATTACGTCGCCCATGTATTCTTCCGGGGTTTCCACTTCAACTGCCATGATTGGCTCAAGCAGGGCAGGAGATGCTTGACGCATACCTTCTTTAAACGCTTGAGAAGCAGCCAATTCAAATGCCAATTGGGAAGAGTCGACATCATGGTAAGAACCGAATACCAGACGGATACGTACGTCAACTACAGGATAGCCGGCAACGATACCGTTAGGCAACGTATCGCGGATACCTTTATCGACAGACGGAATAAATTCGCGAGGAATCACACCACCTTTAATTTCATCGATAAACTCGTAACCTTCACCACCCGGTTCCATAGGTTCCATTTCAATCACAACGTGACCGTATTGACCTTTACCACCGGATTGTTTTGCATGTTTGTATTCAGCTTTAACGGCTTTGCGGATAGTTTCACGGTAAGCCACTTGAGGCGCACCGATATTTGCTTCCACACCGAATTCGCGCTTCATACGGTCAACAATAATTTCCAAGTGCAGCTCACCCATACCGGAAATAATGGTTTGACCGGACTCTTCGTCTGTGCGGACACGGAAAGAAGGGTCTTCTTTAGCCAGACGGTTCAGGGCGATACCCATTTTCTCTTGGTCGGCTTTGGTTTTCGGCTCAACGGCAATATGGATTACCGGCTCAGGGAATTCCATGCGCTCCAAGATAATCGGTGCATTTTCTGCACACAGGGTTTCACCAGTAGTAACGTCTTTCAGACCGATAGCAGCGGCAATGTCGCCAGCGCGTACTTCTTCGATTTCAGTACGGTCTGCAGCAGTCATTTGTACCAAACGGCCGATACGTTCACGAGTACCTTTTACTGAGTTCAATACGGTATCACCGGATTTCACAACGCCAGAGTAAACGCGAATAAAGGTCAATTGACCAACGTATTTGTCGTTCAACATTTTGAACGCCAATGCAGAGAATTTCTCTTCATCGCTGGCTTGACGGCTGTCGGCTTCTTCAGTGTTAGGATTAACACCTTGAACCGGAGGAATATCGGTAGGAGCAGGCAGCAATTCTACAACTGCATCCAACATACGTTGAACACCTTTGTTTTTAAATGCAGAACCGCACAACATAGGTTGGATTTCACCTGCCAAAGTACGTTGACGTAATGCACCTACGATTTCTTCCTCGGTCAGCTCATCGCCACCCAAGTATTTGTCCATCAATTCTTCGCTGGCTTCTGCTGCGGCTTCAATCATGTTTTGACGCCATTCCTCGGCAGTTTCAACCAATTCGGCGGGAATGTCGCCATAAGTAAAGGTCGTACCTTTATCGGCCTCATTCCAAATGATGGATTTCATTTTCAGCAGATCAACAACACCGGTGAAACTGTCTTCTGCACCCACCGGAATAACAATAGGCACTGGGTTTGCGCGCAAACGGGTTTTCATTTGCTCGACAACGCGGAAGAAGTTGGCACCTTGACGGTCCATTTTGTTTACAAATGCCAAGCGTGGTACTTGGTATTTGTTAGCTTGACGCCATACGGTTTCGGATTGAGGTTGAACACCACCCACCGCGCAGTAAACCATTACCGCACCATCCAACACACGCATAGAACGCTCTACCTCTACGGTAAAGTCAACGTGTCCTGGGGTATCGATGATGTTGAAGCGGTGTTCAGGGAATTGTTTCGCCATACCGGACCAGTAGGAAGTTACGGCAGCAGAGGTAATGGTAATACCACGCTCTTGCTCTTGTTCCATGTAGTCGGTAGTTGCTGCACCGTCATGCACCTCACCCAACTTGTGAGTCAAACCTGTATAGAACAGAATACGTTCTGTTGTGGTTGTTTTACCCGCGTCAATATGGGCAGAAATACCAATATTGCGATACAGGCTGATAGGGGTCTTACGAGCCATTTTGTTAGCCTTTCGATATTAGAAACGGAAGTGAGAGAATGCTTTGTTAGCTTCAGCCATACGGTGTACTTCTTCACGTTTTTTCAACGCACCGCCACGACCTTCAGCCGCATCAATCAATTCGCCTGCCAAGCGCAGGTCCATAGATTTCTCACCACGTTTACGGGCCGCATCACGAACCCAGCGCATTGCCAAAGCCAGACGACGTGAAGGACGAACTTCAACAGGAACTTGGTAGTTTGCACCACCTACACGGCGGCTTTTCACTTCCACGATAGGTTTGGCGTTTGCAATGGCTTCGTTAAATACTTCGATTGCTACTTTGCCGGTTTTTTTCTCAATTTGTTCCAGTGCACCGTAAACGATACGTTCTGCAACAGATTTTTTACCGTCAATCATCAATACGTTCATGAATTTAGTCAGCTCAACGCTGCCGAATTTAGGATCTGGCAGTACGTCGCGCTTAGGGACTTCTCTACGTCTTGGCATTTTAATTTCCTTTAATCTATTCAGTTGGGTCAATTCCCATGAATACCCAATTGAGTATTCACTTACTCGGCCGTTGTTCAGCTTAGGCGGCCGACGTGCCTATTTGAGTCCCGGTAATTATTTAGGACGCTTAGCACCGTATTTAGAACGGGCTTGTTTACGGTCTTTAACACCTGCAGTATCCAAAGAACCGCGTACAGTGTGGTAACGTACACCTGGCAAGTCTTTTACACGACCGCCGCGAATCAATACGACGCTGTGCTCTTGCAGGTTGTGGCCTTCACCGCCGATGTATGAAATTACTTCAAAACCGTTGGTCAGGCGAACTTTACATACTTTACGCAATGCAGAGTTAGGTTTTTTAGGGGTAGTTGTGTATACACGGGTGCACACGCCACGTTTTTGCGGGCAAGCTTCCAGTGCAGGCACTTTGTTTACGTACACAGGCTTTTGACGGCCTTTGCGTACCAATTGGTTAATAGTTGGCATATTTTCTCGTCCTGTTGAGTTAAATACTTGCCGACACCATGTCGACAAGAGTGGAATTATATTTTTATTGCAAGCATACAGTCAAGCGCAAGATCAGGAAGATTCATCATTTTTCTTTTTTCAGATAAACATTTAGGTCCCTTATACTCATAAACAACTATTACCAGAAAGGAAATCACTAATAATTTAAATGCCGTCTGAAAGAAAAACCGCAAGCCTAAAGCTTGCGGTTTTGTATTGAATAAACGCACCAAAGATTATTCATCCGTTACTTGGGTTTCAGCAGTCTCCTGCTCCACCTCTTGCCATTGTTGATGACGGCTGCGGTGGTAAGTCAAACCAGTACCAGCAGGAATCAAACGACCGACAATCACGTTCTCTTTCAGACCACGCAACTCGTCTTGTTTACCCATGATGGCGGCTTCGGTCAGAACGCGGGTTGTTTCTTGGAACGATGCGGCAGAAATGAAGCTGTCGGTGGACAGAGAGGCTTTGGTAATACCTAACAGTACGTTTTCGTAACGTGCCGGCTCTTTGCCTTCTTCCAAAGCTTTTTCATTGGCTGTCATCACATCGCCACGTTCAACTTGCTCACCGGTAATAAATTCGGTTTCGCCTGAATCGACAATATTCACACGGCGCAGCATCTGACGGATGATGACTTCGATGTGTTTATCAGAAATCTTCACACCTTGCAGACGATAAACCTCTTGCACCTCTTGGACAATGTAGCGTGCCAGTGCTTCGATACCTTGCAAACGTAGAATATCGTGCGGATCGACCGCACCGTCCACAATGGTTTCGCCGCGGTTTACCACTTGACCGTCGTGTACCAGAATCTGTTTCTCTTTGGAAATCAAAGTCTCATATGCTACACCGTCCACATCGGTGATAATCAGACGTTGCTTGCCTTTGGTCTCTTTGCCGAAGGAAACGGTACCGGTAATTTCCGCCAGCATACCTGCATCTTTCGGTACGCGTGCTTCAAACAGCTCGGCAACGCGCGGCAGACCACCGGTAATGTCGCGGGTTTTGGAAGAGGCTTGCGGGATACGCGCCAATACGTCACCTTTACCGATTTCCTGACCTTCGCGTACGGTAATCACCGCACCAACGGGGAATGCCATAGATACCGGAGTAGAAGTACCCGGGATACAGATTTCCAGACCGTTTTCATCCAACAATTTCACAGTCGGACGCAGCAGTTTGGATGCGCTGCTGGAACGGCGTTTACCGTCAATCACCACCAAAGTGGACAAACCGGTTACATCGTCAGTTTGTTTGGCAACGGTTACACCCTCTTCCACATTTTCGAATTTCACCCAACCTGCGTGTTCGGTAATCATCGGACGGGTATGCGGATCCCAAGTTGCCAAGGTTTGACCGGCTTTAATGGCCATACCGTCTTGTACCAGCAGGATGGCACCGTAAGGTACTTTGTGGCGTTCGCGTTCACGGCCGATGTCATCATGAATCACGACTTCGCAAGAGCGGCCGATGACAACCAATTCGCCTTTGTTGTTGGCAACATAACGCATTTGGCTGCTGAATCGTGCCGTACCGTTGGATTTGGCTTCAACTTGGCTGGCTGCTGCCGCACGGGATGCCGCACCACCAATGTGGAACGTACGCATGGTCAACTGGGTACCCGGTTCACCAATGGATTGTGCAGCAATCACACCAACTGCCTCACCGGCGTTAACCAGCTTACCACGTGCCAAGTCGCGACCATAACAGTGCGCACACAAGCCATGACGGGTTTTACAAGTAATCGGAGTACGGACTTTGACTTCATCGACACCAGATTGGTCAATCATATCTACCAGTTTTTCAGTCAACAACGTGCCTGCTTCAACCAATGTTTCGCCACTTGACGGATCGACGACGTCAGACGCGGTAACACGGCCCAAAATACGATCGCGCAATGCTTCAATCACATCACCGCCTTGTACCACTGCCTTCATGACAAAGCCGTCTGAAGTACCGCAATCATCTTCAACAACGACCAAGTCTTGAGTTACGTCTACCAGACGACGGGTCAGGTAACCAGAGTTTGCCGTTTTCAACGCGGTATCCGCCAAACCTTTACGCGCACCGTGGGTCGCAATAAAGTATTGCAATACGGTCAGACCTTCGCGGAAATTTGAGGTAATCGGCGTTTCAATAATCGAGCCGTCAGGTTTAGCCATCAAACCACGCATACCGGACAACTGTTTAATCTGAGCCGCAGAACCACGAGCACCAGAGTCAGCCATCATGTAAATAGAGTTGAAGGACTCTTGGTCAACTTCGTTGCCGTCACGGTCGATAACTTTTTGTTTGGACAAGTTATCCATCATCGCTTTAGCGATTTTATCGCCGGCACGACCCCAAATATCCACCACTTTATTGTAGCGTTCGCCGTTGGTAACCAAACCTTGACGGTATTGGTCTTCGATTTCTTTAACTTCGGCATTGGCCTCAGCCAGCAAGGCTGCTTTTCTTTCGGAATTTCCATATCGTCAACAGCGCATGACTTTTTCAAATTCGTGGAATTTGAGCGGGCGGTTGTCGCGGGCGGAAGGGAGGCGGAAGCCGTAGTCCACGAGGTTTTGCTTGCGCGATGCGTCGCCTTTG
>ADBE01000001.1 GCA_000176735.1 Neisseria polysaccharea ATCC 43768
CTTCAGATGATTCACTTTTTAATAAAATATAAATATCGTTTTAGGTTCACCGTTCCCGCAAGTAGGTTTACCTACAGTCTGTACACACCATGATTGACCGTTAAAACGAACTACCTGACCAATTTCAAAATAAGATTGAACATCTCTTTCTGCCTGACCAAAACTAGACATTAGTTTCTCCATTTTATATTAATTGTTACTTATAATCTGCAAATTTATATATCTTCAAAAAATTGATGGAATGTAGTTCCTAGAGCATTAATGATTTTTTCCATATTTTTCATAGATAGATTTCTTTTTCCTTGTTCAATTCCTGCAAGATAAGTCCTATCAATTTCAGCCTTCAAAGCAAATTTTTCTTGGCTTAGATTCTGAGCCTTACGCAATTCTCGAATTCTTGCTCCAATTTTTTCTAGTACCATTTCAACCTCCGAATTCAAAGCAATTATCCTTTTTGTTACATATAAAGCAACGGACTATAAGTAACAAAATATTGCAATGATTACTTAGTCAATAGGAGAAAAGGTCGTCTGAAAACCTAGATTTAGGTTTTCAGACGACCTTATATATTGCGCTCCATCAGGGGCGCATATTTTTTAATTCTTTTCTCTTAACTTATCTACAGACTGGTTTACCCAATCCGAAATCCTTTAGATTTTGCCTGCGAAGTATTCCAAAGTGCGGACGAGTTGGCAGGTGTAGGACATTTCGTTGTCGTACCAGGCAACGGTTTTCACCAGTTGTTTGCCGCCTACGGTCATCACGCGGGTTTGGGTTGCGTCAAAGAGCGAGCCGTATTCGATGCCGACAACGTCGGAAGAAACAATTTGATCTTCGTTGTAGCCGTAAGATTCGCTGGCGGCGGCTTTCATCGCGGCGTTGATTTCTTCTTTGGTTACAGGTCGTTCGAGGACGGAAACCAATTCGGTCAGTGAGCCGGTGGCAACAGGGACGCGTTGGGCGGAGCCGTCGAGTTTGCCGTTCAATTCGGGGATAACCAGACCGATGGCTTTGGCGGCACCGGTGCTGTTGGGCACGATATTGAGCGCGGCGGCGCGGGCGCGGCGCAAATCGCCTTTGCGGTGCGGCGCGTCAAGGGTGTTTTGGTCGCCGGTGTAGGCGTGGATGGTGGTCATCAGACCTTCGACTACGCCGAACTCTTTTTGCAGGACTGCCGCCATCGGGGCAAGGCAGTTGGTGGTGCAGGAAGCGGCGGAAATGACGGTTTCGCTGCCGTCCAAAATGTCTTGGTTTACGCCATATACGACGGTTTTCACATCATTGCCGCCAGGTGCGGAAATCACGACTTTGCGCGCGCCGGCACGGATGTGGGCTTCGGCTTTGGTTTTATTGGTAAAGAAGCCGGTACATTCGAGGACGACATCCACACCCAACTCGCCCCAAGGCAATTCTTCGGGATTCGGATTGGCGAAAACTTTGATTTCTTTACCATTTACTACGATGGCATCGTCTTTTAATTCGGCAGTACCTTGGAAACGGCCTTGTGTGCTGTCGTATTTGAAAAGGTGCAGCAGCATTTCGGCAGGGGTCAGGTCGTTAACGGCGACAACTTCGATGCCGTGGGCTTTTTCAATTTGACGCAATGCGAGGCGGCCGATGCGGCCGAAACCGTTAATCGCTACTTTAATGCTCATGTATATACTCCAAGCTGTGAAACGAAATTTCAATACCTGTATTGTATTCTGAAATAAAGTTACATTCCACTATTACATCTAACTACTTGATGCTTATTTGATATAGATGAATTTTACTGTTTGCACAGATTTCCAAAACGTTTACCATCAATATTTGAATTTAAAATTTTAATGATGATTTTGATGATTGCGGATCTGCTTGTGTATAAGTAGCAAATATCCAATATTTTCATTACCTTTTCGTCAAATAAGTTTGAGTTTAAGGCTTGCCGTATAGGACAGATAAACGTGGATGTTTTTTGACTTAATAATATCCCTGTGGATAACTTTGCTGTTTTCCTACTTGTCTCCACAACCTTATTGACAGGCTTACGGTCAGTCTCATTCCGTCGAAGACAAAACCTTTTGCTACAATACCGTTTTCCTAATGATAAGGCAGCCCCATGTCCAAACCCACCGTTTCCCCGATGATGCAGCAGTATCTCGCCATCAAATCGCAACACGCCGACAAATTGGTGTTTTACCGTATGGGCGATTTTTACGAGCTGTTTTTGGATGATGCGGTGGAAGCGGCGAAGCTGTTGGACATCACCCTGACCACGCGCGGGCAGATGGACGGCGTGCCGATTAAGATGGCGGGCGTACCGTTTCACGCGGCGGAGCAGTATCTGGCGCGGCTGGTGAAGATGGGCAAAAGCGTGGCGGTGTGCGAGCAGGTAGGCGAAGTCGGCGCGGGCAAAGGGCCGGTGGAGCGCAAAGTCGTGCGCATCGTAACGCCCGGCACGCTGACCGATTCCGCATTGCTGGAAGACAAGGAAACCAACCGCATCGTTGCCGTGTCCCCCGACAAAAAATACATCGGTTTGGCGTGGGCATCGCTGCAAAGCGGCGAATTCAAAACCAAGCTGACAACTGTGGATAAATTGGACGACGAACTGGCGCGCCTGCAGGCGGCGGAAATTCTGTTGCCTGACAGTAAAAACGCACCGCAACTTCAGACGGCATCGGGTGTTACGCGCCTGAACGCGTGGCAGTTTGCCGCCGACGCGGGGGAAAAACTGCTGACGGAATATTTCGGCTGCCAGGATTTGCGCGGCTTCGGTTTGGACGGCAAAGAACACGCCGTTGCGATTGGCGCGGCAGGTGCGCTGTTGAACTATATCCGCCTGACGCAAAACCTGATGCCGCAACACTTGGACGGCCTGTCGCTCGAAACCGACAGCCAATATATCGGCATGGACGCCGCCACGCGCCGCAATCTCGAAATCACGCAAACCCTCTCCGGCAAAAAATCGCCGACCCTGATGTCCACGCTCGACCTTTGCGCCACCCACATGGGCAGCCGCCTCTTGGCTCTCTGGCTGCACCACCCTTTACGCAACCGCGCCCACATCCGAGCGCGCCAAGAAGCCGTTGCCGCGCTGGAAAGCCAATACGAACCCCTCCAATGCCGTCTGAAAAACATTGCGGACATTGAACGCATTGCTGCCCGCATCGCCGTCGGCAACGCCCGCCCACGCGATCTCGCCGCCCTGCGCGACAGCCTGTTTGCCTTGTCAGAAATCGACTTGTCCGCAAACGGCAGCAGCCTGTTGGAAACCCTCAAAGCCGTTTTCCCCGAAACCCTGCCAGTTGCCGAAACCCTCAAAGCCGCCGTGATGCCCGAACCTGCCGTCTGGCTGAAAGACGGCAATGTCATCAACCACGGTTTTCATCCCGAACTGGACGAATTGCGCCGCATTCAAAACCATGGCGACGAATTTTTGCTGGATTTGGAAGCCAAGGAACGCGAACGTACCGGTTTGTCCACACTCAAAGTCGAGTTCAACCGCGTTCACGGCTTTTACATTGAATTATCCAAAACCCAAGCCGAACAAGCACCTGCCGACTACCAACGCCGGCAAACTCTCAAAAACGCCGAACGCTTCATCACGCCGGAACTGAAAGCCTTTGAAGACAAAGTGCTGACTGCTCAAGAGCAAGCCCTCGCCTTAGAAAAACAACTCTTTGACGGCGTATTGAAAAACCTTCAGACGGCATTGCCGCAGCTTCAAAAAGCCGCCAAAGCCGCCGCCGCGCTGGACGTGTTGTCCACATTTTCAGCCTTGGAAAAAGAGCGGAACTTCGTCCGCCCCAAGTTTGCCGACTATCCGGTTATCCACATCGAAAACGGCCGCCATCCCGTTGTCGAACAGCAGGTACGCCACTTTACCGCCAACCACACCGACCTTGACCACAAACACCGCCTCATGCTGCTCACCGGCCCCAATATGGGCGGCAAATCCACCTACATGCGCCAAGTCGCGCTGATTGTTTTATTGGCACACACCGGCTGTTTTGTGCCTGCCGATGCCGCCACAATCGGGCCCATCGATCAAATCTTCACCCGCATCGGCGCATCGGACGACCTCGCCTCCAACCGCTCCACCTTCATGGTCGAAATGAGCGAAACCGCCTACATCCTGCATCACGCCACCGAACAAAGCCTTGTTTTAATGGACGAAGTCGGACGTGGTACTTCCACTTTCGACGGTCTAGCCCTCGCGCACGCCGTTGCCGAACACCTGCTGCAAAAAAACAAATCCTTCAGCCTGTTTGCTACCCACTATTTCGAGCTGACCTACCTGCCCGAAGCCCACACCGCCGCCGTCAATATGCACCTTTCCGCGCTCGAACAGGGACAGGACATCGTGTTCCTGCACCAAATCCAACCCGGTCCCGCCGGCAAAAGCTACGGCATCGCCGTCGCCAAACTCGCCGGTTTGCCTGTACGCGCATTGAAATCCGCCCAAAAGCATTTGAACAGACTGGAAAACCAAGCCGCCTCAAACCGACCCCAACTGGATATTTTCAGTACCATGCCGTCTGAAAAAGGAGATGAACCGAATGTGGACAGCTTTGTGGACAAAGCAGAGGAAAAACATTTTGAAGGTATATTGGCAGCAGCCCTGGAGAAACTCGATCCCGACAGCCTGACCCCGCGCGAAGCATTGTCAGAACTGTACCGTCTGAAAGATTTGTGCAAATCCGTATCTTAATTTCCGTTGTCGGAACAGCATCAAACCATATGGAAAAATCTGTGGATAAACATTATCTGACAGGAAATTTCCAAACATAAAAAATGCCGTCCGAACAGCTCAGACGGCATTTATCCATTCGGCTTAAACCTTATCCATATCCAAACGCATAACCGTAACCCATTCACCGTTATGGAAATGTCGCCCGACAACCGCCCAGCCGAATGATTCATAAAATATTTGCACATCAGGCGTATAAAGATACAAGAACTTTATCCCCAGCGAACGCGCTGCGCCTATGCAGTGGGCGACCAGCCTCCTGCCAATGCCTTTTCCGCGATATTCAGGTAAAACAAAGACATCACCCAACCAATATTCATACTGTGGAAAACTTTCCATATCATGCCGCTTGACCGTAGCCGAACCCAACAGGATTCCGGAATCATCCACAGCCGCAAATGCCAGCGGCAGTTCGTCATCCTTCAAACACCTGCCGTAATAGGCATGAATCTTATCCACAGAAGACCACGGTTCAAATCCGTGCCACTCCTCAAACAACGCCTGAACCAACCTGCCGATATGCACGGCTTTCAGCCGTGTAATGAAAACAGTATTGTCCATAAAGAGGGAATTCATCGGTCAATTCCCCGACGCTTTCGTTCCCCCTGCGCCGTAAACCGCATTCCAAGCATGGTCCAAACGCACTCCGATTTGCCTCAGCTCTTCAGCCTGCCGGGCTTTTTGCGCCATTGCTGCAGGAATTTCCGCTTCCAAACGGGCGATGTCTGCCTGAGCCGCCTGCAACCGTCTGCGCGCATCTTCCAAATCCGACTGCATCCCGATAATTTTTCCATCAAGATTGTTTTGTTTTTGCAATAAGGCACGGTAACCAGATTGGATACTGAGCAAATTGTCTTCAGCATCCCCTGCCCATACACTGGTAGAAAAAACAACCATCAGAAAATAAAATAATTTTTTCATTTTTAACTTCCATTTAAATGCCGTCTGAAGCCGTATTCCAACATCAGACGGCATTGTCCACGCCTGTGGATAACTTAAGCGCGGATACGTTTCAACACTTCTTCTTTGCCGATTAATGCCAACACGGCATCGACGCTTGGGGTTTTCGCCGTGCCGCAGACAGCGAGGCGCAAAGGCATACCGAGTTTGCCCATTTTGATGCCTTCTTCGTCACAGAAGGGTTTGAACAAGTCGTGGATGGCTTCGGCATTCCAGTCTTCCAGCCCTTCGAGGCGTTCGGCAAAGCGCAGCATACGAGCGGCGGCTTCGTCGTCCCAGTGTTTCTGCACGTCTGCATCGGCAGGGATTTGTTTTTTGTAGAAATACAGGCATTCGTCTGCCAAGGCGTTCAAATCTTGGGCGCGGTCTTTGACCAGTGCCAACACGTCTTCCAACGCAGGTTTTTCGGTTTCATGAATATCGCGCAGGGCAAGGCGCGGTTTGACGAGTTCGGCGAGTTTGCCGTTGGGCGTGATTTTGATGTGTTCGCCGTTGATCCAATAGAGTTTTTTCAAATCCATACGGCTTGGGGACGGGGAAACGTCTTTCAAATCAAACCATTCGATAAATTGTTTCATCGTGAAGAACTCATCGTCGCCGTGCGCCCAGCCCAAACGCGCCAAATAGTTGAGCATCGCTTCGGGCAGGATGCCCATCGCGCCGAAATCGGTAATGGCAACGGTATCGCCGCTGCGTTTGGAGATTTTTTTGCCTTGTTCGTTGAGAATCATCGGCAGGTGCCCGTATTCAGGCAGGGTAGCGCCGATGGCTTTTAATATGTTGATTTGTTTCGGGGTGTTGTTCACATGGTCGTCACCACGGATAACGTGGGTAACGCCCATGTCGTAGTCGTCCACCACGACGCAGAAGTTGTAGGTCGGCGTGCCGTCGGCTCGGGCGATAATCAGGTCGTCGAGCGCATCGTTGGGGATGGAGATTTCGCCTTTGACCAAGTCCGCCCACCGGGTTACACCGTCCAAAGGCGTTTTGAAGCGGACGACGGGTTGCACGCCGCCGGGAATTTCGGGCAGGGTTTTGCCCGCTTCCGGCCGCCAGCGGCGGTCGTAAGTCGCCGTGCCTTCTTTTTCGGCTTTCTCGCGCATCGCTTCCAATTCTTCTTTGCTGCAATAGCAGTAGTAGGCATCGCCTTTTGCCAAGAGTTCGGCAATGACTTCTTTATAGCGGTAGAAACGGCGGGTTTGGTACACCACGTTGTCGGCGTTGTCGTAATCCAGTCCGACCCATTTCATGCCGTCGAGGATGATGTTGACGGATTCGGCGGTGGAACGCGCCAAGTCGGTGTCTTCGATACGCAATAAGAATTCGCCTTTATGATGGCGGGCAAACGCCCAAGAAAACAAGGCGGTGCGTACGCCGCCGATGTGCAGGTAGCCGGTAGGGCTGGGGGCGAAACGGGTTTTGACGGTCATAATGGCTCCGAAATCTTTGAAAGCGTTTATTTTACTGGTTTTACCGTGCTTGGGCATCAAAAATGCCGTCCGAACCCTGCCTGCGGATAAGTTTCAGACGGCATTTTCTACCGCTTCAATCAGACAGCCATCCTAAAAAGCGGCTGCCCCATTTTTCTAAACGGTAGAGAGATAACGCATACCCCTCTTGCAGCATAAAGATTTTTTTCTTATTTCCCGCATCAAACCGCGTGGTCGGCGTGGCAGACATATAAACGCGGACACCCAAATCCTCCGCCATTTCCGCCGCCCGCGCCAAATGATAGGGATCGCTGACAATCACCACGCTGGCAATACCGTTGGCACGCAAAACCGGACGGATGTTGTTCAGGTTCTCATAAGTGTTGCGCGAAGTGTTTTCAAACAGGATGTTGCGCGCTGGAACTCCCTGTTTGAGCGCGTACCGCCGCCCGACCTCGGCTTCGGTCATATAGCCTTTTTTGGTCCGGCCTCCCGTAAACACGATTTTGCCTACCCTGCGGCTTTGGTAAAGCGCGATGGCATGGTTGATGCGCTCCCGAAAAACCGGGGAAGGGCGTTTGTCCCACGCGGCGGCACCCAACACCAGCGCGGCATCCGCCCGGACATACGGCGGCAAAACCTGCCCGCCCGTCCGATAAACCGCCCAAACGGATGAGGCAAACACCAGCAAAAGCGGAAAAACACTCAAACAGAAACCGCCCAACAGGTAATAGCGCAAGCCGTTGCGGCTGCAAAACAGCCGTTTGTTCACAATACCGCTTCGATATTTTCCAACGGTCTGCCGACAGCCGCCTTACCGTTCGCCAAAACAATCGGACGCTCCAACAGGGCGGGATGATCGGCGATGGCACGCAGCAGCGCGTCATTGTCCAAATTGGGGTTGTCCAAACCCAATTCCTTATACAAATCATCTTTCACGCGCATCATCCCGCGCGCCGATGCCAAGCCCAATTTGTTGAAAATATCCTTCAATTCGGACAAGTCGGGCGGCGTATCCAAATATTTGACCACTTCGGCAGCAATGCCGCGTTCTTCCAATAAGGACAAGGCGGCACGCGATTTGCTGCAACGCGGATTGTGGAAAATTTTGATTTCAGACATGACATTTCCTTACTTCTCGACAATCCCCTTATTATCGGCTTACACAGGGTTTTACTCAATATCCCGCCTACAACCGTACCAAACGGTTTACAATACCCGAATCGACATACAAAGGACAAAACGATGAAATACTTGAATCTTGCCGCAATCACCCTTGCCGCCACATTTGCCGCACATACCGCCTCGGCAGACGAACTGGCCGGATGGAAAGACAACACCCCGCAAAGCCTGCAATCACTCAAAGCCCCCGTACGCATCGTCAACCTTTGGGCAACCTGGTGCGGTCCGTGCCGAAAAGAGATGCCTGCCATGTCCAAATGGTACAAAGCGCAGAAAAAAGGCAGCGTCGATATGGTCGGCATCGCGCTCGACACATCCGACAATATCGGCAACTTCCTCAAACAAACTCCTGTTTCCTACCCGATTTGGCGTTACACCGGGGCGAACAGCCGAAACTTTATGAAAACCTACGGAAACACTGTCGGCGTACTGCCCTTTACCGTCGTCGAAGCACCGAAATGCGGATACAGGCAGACCATTACAGGGGAGGCAAACGAAAAAAGCCTGACCGACGCCGTCAAACTCGCCCATTCAAAATGCCGTTAAACGCCGGATGCCGTCTGAATCCGCTTCAGACGGCATTTTTCCCGCCCGACCTTCATATCCGCCAAACTTATCCACTATCTAAAAACAGGCGGAATCTTTATAATCGGCACTGTCTTACCTATTGTTCAGACGGCATATCCCTGCGGACGCAACCGCCCGAAACGATATGCCGCCCATTCCTTACAGGACCTCCTATGATCCGTTTCGAACAAGTTTCCAAAACCTATCCCGGCGGTTTTGAAGCCCTGAAAAACGTCAGCTTCCAAATCAACAAAGGCGAAATGATATTTATCGCGGGACACTCCGGTTCGGGCAAATCCACCGTCCTCAAGCTGATTTCGGGCATTACCAAACCAAGCAGGGGCAAAGTCCACTTCAACAACCAAGACCTCGGCACACTGACCGACAACCAAATCGGCTTTATGCGCCAACATATCGGCATCGTGTTCCAAGACCACAAAATCCTCTACGACCGCAACGTCCTGCAAAACGTCATCCTCCCACTGCGGATTATCGGTTATCAGCCGCGCAAAGCCGAAGAACGCGCCCGCATCGCTATTGAAAAAGTCGGCTTGAAAGGGCGAGAATTGGACGATCCCGTAACCCTCTCGGGCGGTGAACAACAACGCCTGTGCATTGCCCGAGCCGTCGTTCATCAGCCTAGCCTGCTGATTGCCGACGAACCCTCCGCCAACCTCGACCGCGCCTACGCGCTCGACATCATGGAATTGTTCAAAACCTTCCACGAAGCAGGAACTACCGTCATCGTTGCCGCCCATGACGAAACCCTCATGGCGGACTACGGACACCGCATCCTGCGCCTCTCGAAAGGACGTCTCGCATGAGCATCATTCACTACGTCTCGCTGCACGTCGAATCCGCACGCACCGCACTCAAACAACTCATGCGCCAACCTGTCGGCACGATACTGACCCTCCTGATGCTCGCCGTCGCCATGACGCTGCCGCTGTTTATGTATTTGGGCATCCAAAGCGGACAAAGCGTTTTAGGCAAACTCAACGAGTCGCCGCAAATCACCGTCTATATGGAAACCGCCGCCGCACAAAGCGACAGCGATACCGTCCGCAGCCTGCTGACGCGCGACAAACGGCTCGACAACATCCGCTTCATCAGCAAAGAAGACGGCTTGGAAGAATTACAGTCCAATCTCGACCAAAATCTGATTTCCATGCTTGACGGCAACCCCCTGCCGGATGTCTTTATCGTTACCCCCGACCCGGCAACCACTCCCGATCAAATGCAGGCAATCTACCGAGACATTACCAAACTGCCTATGGTCGAATCCGCCAACATGGATACGGAATGGGTACAGACTCTGTACCAAATCAACGAATTCATCCGTAAAATTTTATGGTTTCTTTCACTGACGCTGGGGATGGCGTTCGTCCTTGTCGCACACAACACCATCCGCCTACAAATCCTCAGCCGCAAAGAAGAAATCGAAATTACCAAGCTGCTCGGCGCGCCCGCATCGTTTATCCGCCGCCCATTCCTTTATCAAGCCATGTGGCAGAGCATTCTTTCTGCCGCCGTCAGCCTGGGGCTTTGCGGCTGGCTGCTCTCCGCCGTGCGCCCCTTGGTCGATGCCATCTTCAAACCCTACGGGCTTAATATCGGCTGGCGTTTCTTCTACCTGGGAGAAATCGTGCTGGTGTTCGGCTTCGTCGTCGCACTGGGGATATTAGGGGCATGGCTTGCCACCACCCAACACCTGCTCGGTTTTAAAGCCAGAAAATAATCCCGATAAAATGCCGTCTGAAGCCGTTTTCAGACGGCATTTCAATTTGCCAGTATAATGGCGCATTTTTCCAATAAGGAACCCACCATGCTGACCCCGGAACAAGTAAAAGCCATGATTGAAGGCGTGGCAAAATGCGAACATATCGAAGTAGAAGGCGACGGACACCATTTTTTCGCCGTTATCGTTTCATCAGAATTTGAAGGCAAAGCACGCCTCGCGCGCCACCGCCTGATTAAAGACGGGCTCAAAGCCCAACTGGAAAGCAACGAACTGCACGCACTTTCCATTTCGGTTGCCGCCACACCGGCAGAATGGAATGCCAAAGCACAATAACCGCCACACAAAAATGCCGTCTGAAACAGCACAACGTTTCAGACGGCATTTTGTATATCAAACCGCTTACGCGCCGCGTTTTTCCAAAGCGGCTACGGCTGGCAGCTCTTTGCCTTCCAAGAACTCCAAGAACGCGCCGCCGCCGGTGGAGATGTAGCCGATTTGGTCGGTAACGCCGAATTTGGCAATCGCCGCCAGCGTGTCGCCGCCGCCAGCAATCGAGAACGCTTTGCTTTGGGCAATGGCTTCGGCAAGGGCTTTCGTGCCGCCTGCGAATTGGTCAAACTCGAACACGCCGACCGGACCGTTCCATACCACCGTACCGGCAGCTTTGAGCAAATCGGCAAGCGCGGCGGCGGATTTCGGGCCGATGTCCAAAATCATCTCGTCTTTGGCAACGTCGACAATGTCTTTTACCACCGCTTCAGCATCGGCGGCAAAGGCTTTAGCAACGACAACATCGGTCGGCAGCGGAACAGAGCCGCCTTTAGCCGCCATTTTCGCCATGATTTTTTTGGATTCTTCCACCAAATCATGTTCCGCCAAAGATTTGCCGATGGCTTTGCCTTCCGCCAACAGGAAGGTGTTGGCGATGCCGCCGCCGACGATGAGTTGGTCAACTTTATCTGCCAGCGATTCAAGGATGGTCAGTTTGGTGGACACTTTGCTGCCGGCAACAATCGCCACCATCGGGCGCGCAGGCTCTTTCAGGGCTTTGCCCAAAGCGTCGAGCTCGCCCGCCATCAATACGCCGGCGCAGGCAACGGGCGCGGCTTGGGCAACGGCTTCGGTCGAGGCTTGGGCGCGGTGGGCGGTGCCGAACGCGTCGTTGACGAACACGTCGCACAAAGAAGCGTAGGCTTTACCCAGTTCCAAATCGTTTTTCTTCTCGCCTTTGTTGATACGCACGTTTTGCAGCATGACGACATCGCCCGCGTTCAGGGCGGGTTTGTTTTCGCGCCACTCGTTCAATACTTTCACGTCTTTGCCCAACAGGCTGCCCAAGTGCGCGGCAACGGGGGCGACATCGTCTTCGGGGTGGAACTCGCCTTCGGTCGGGCGGCCCAAGTGGGTCATCACGATAACGGACGCGCCGTTGTCCAGGCAGTATTTGACGGACGCGAGCGAGGCGCGGATACGGGTGTCGTCGCTGATTTTGCCGTCTTTGAACGGCACGTTCATATCGGCGCGGATGAGGACGGTTTTGCCCTGCACGTTTTGTTCGGTCAGTTTTAAAAATGCCATAATCAGTCCTTTTCAATCAGTGTTTGCGATACAGAAACAATTGATGCCGTCTGAAGCCTTCAGACGGCATCGCAACCCGATCAGCCGGATACGCGCTCGATGTTCGCGCCGACGCTGCCGAGTTTTTTTTCAATATTTTCATAACCGCGATCCAAGTGGTAAATCTGTTCGACCACGGTTTCGCCGCGTGCCGCCAAACCGGCGATAACGAGGCTTGCGGACGCGCGCAAATCCGTCGCCTTGACGACCGCGCCGGAAAGCTGTTCCACACCCTGCACAAATGCCGTATTGCCCTCGGTTGTAATGTTCGCCCCCATCCGGTTCAACTCGGGGACGTGCATAAAGCGGTTTTCAAAAATCGTTTCCACCACGCGGCAGCTTCCCTCCGCCACGGCATTCAATGCCATAAACTGCGCCTGCATATCCGTGGGGAAGCCGGGGTGGACGACCGTACGGATGTCCACCGCCTTCGGACGCTGCCGCATATCGATGGCGATCCAATCGTCGCCCGCCTCAATCACCGCACCTGCCTCAACCAGTTTGTCCAACACCACTTCCATCGTTTTCGGCGCGGCATTCCGCAAAACCACCCTGCCGCCGGTTATCGCCACCGCGCACAGGAACGTCCCTGCTTCAATCCGGTCGGGGACGACGCTGTGTTCGCAGCCGTGCAGCTCGTCCGAGCCTTCCACAACCATCGTGGACGTACCGATGCCGCTGATTTTCGCGCCCATTTTGACCAGGCATTCCGCCAAATCGACCACTTCAGGCTCAATGGCGCAGTTTTCCAAAACCGTCGTACCTTCCGCCAGCGTCGCCGCCATCAGCAGGTTTTCCGTGCCGCCGACGGTAACGACATCCATCGCCACGCGCGTACCTTTGAGTTTGCCTTTGGCTTTGACGTAACCGTGTTCGATGACGATTTCCGCCCCCATCGCTTCCAAGCCTTTCAAATGCTGATCGACGGGGCGCGAACCGATGGCGCAGCCGCCCGGCAGGCTGACTTGCGCCTCGCCGAAACGCGCCAGCGTAGGGCCGAGTACCAAAATTGAGGCGCGCATGGTTCTGACCAATTCGTAAGGGGCGCAGGTATTGTTTACCGTACCTCCGTTGATTTCAAATTCGCTGATATTGTCGGTCAGAACACGTGCGCCCATCCCTTGAAGCAGTTTTTGCGTGGTTTTGACATCAGCCAGCATGGGGACGTTTTTCAGGCGGAGCGTACCTGATGTCAGCAAGCCAGCACACATCAGCGGTAAAGCTGCATTTTTTGCACCGGAAACTGTAATTTCGCCGTTGAGCGGCCCGTTTGCGGAGATTTTCAGTTTATCCACGTTTATTCTTCCATGATAATCTCGGGAGGTATCTCCCTGAATAAGGTATATTTTCCGAATGGCAGAATTATAAAGGATTTTTACCGCCGATACGTTGTACTGAAAAGAATTTGGTGAAATACCGGCTATTTTTAGCATTACATTAAAGAAACAAATAAAAA